>DASQDP010000031.1:0-49057 GCA_035634095.1 Nocardioidaceae bacterium
CCGTCGTCGAGCTCGAGCACCCACCGGGCGTCGCGCTGTGACGCGGGCTGGTCGCCGTAGAACACCGAGTCGAACAGCGTGGAGGCACGCTGCAGTGCCGCCGAGTGCTCGGGGAACAGAGGGCCGAGCTGGGCCGCCAGCTCGTGCGCGGTGCGGCCCGCACGCTCCTCCAGGAGGCCCCTGCGAACCGCGCGCGCCGCCACCGTGCGGAACGCCTCGACGACGGCGACGTCGTGGCTGCCGCGCGCCAGGGCGGCCTCCGCTCGGGCGCGGTGCTCCTCGGGCGAGGTCGGCCCGAGCCCCAGGAGGCCGTCCCCAGCGGCCCCTGCGCGAGGCTCGTGGCGGACGCGACCGGCGACCAGGGTGAGCAGGACGACCAGCACCACCAGCACCAGCACTGCTGCGCCCGTCGACAGCGAGGTGGCCTCGCGCGCCGCTGCCTGCAGCGAGTCCCACAGGTCGCCGACCCAGGAGAGGAACTGGTCGAGCCAGCTCCGCCGGTACTCCGGCCGACTGAGCTCCCGCTCCAGCCACGACCGGGCGGGGGCCGGCTCCGGACGCAACGCGAAGGCGAAGGACGTCGTCGCGGGAACTGGCACCGTCAGGGCCCGCCGGGAGTCGCCTGTGCGGCCGCGATCAGCTGCACGTCGAGCCCCTCCTTGCGGATCCGCTGGTCGACGTACTGCAGCGCCACCACCGCCGAGGTGAAGGGCGTGGTGACCGCGCCGACCACGACCTGGGACAGGTAGCCGGCGAAGACCAGGACCAGCGCCCCCGTGGTGCCGGGGAGGAACAGTGGCCCGGCCAGCCCGAGCAGGGTCAGCGGGACCGCGATCACCTGGGCGACCACCCCGACCACCAGCACGGTCAGCAGCTGGACGCCGAGCAGCCGCCAGAACTGCCCTCGGCTGAGCTGCGCTGCGCGGCGCAGCGAGGCGACGACCCCGATGCGCTCGAGGACCAGGGCAGGGGCGGCCAGCTGGAAGCACCGCACCTGCACGAAGGCGAGGGCGGCGACTCCGGCGAGGAGCAGCGGGACGCCGACGAGGAGACCCTGCGCCACTCCGACCTGCAGGCCGGCGGCGATCCCGAGGGCCAGCGGCACCCCGAGCAGGCCCAGCACCACCACCAGGTTCAGCGCGGTGAGCCCGCACAGGCGCAGCAGCCGGCCCCGGGTGGAGGCCCAGGCGGCGGCAGCGCTGGTGCGGCGACCGAGCACCGCCTCGGCGACGACCCGCACCAGGAGGCCGTTGAGCACCACCGTGGCCAGCGCCCCGAAGACGGTGCCGAGGTAGCTCAGCGCGGTCACTGCCCCCGACTCCAGGGCGCCCAGACCCCCCTGGGCCGGGTCGCCGGACACGTCGAGCGACAGGTGGCCGGTGCCGGCGAGCGCGAGGGTGAGCAGGACCGGCACGACGAGGAAGACGGTGGTCACGACGGCGGCGAGCCCGACCATGGCGGTCGGGTTGCGCCGGATGGTGGCGAAGGCGCCGTCGAAGAAGTCGCCCAGCCGCAGCGGCCTCAGCGCCACCACGCCGGGCTTGTGCACCGGCATGTACCAGGGGATGTCCGGTGCCGTCCCGGCTCCACCGTACGAGCCCCAGGCGGCTCCGAGGGGGGCGACGACCGAGGGATCGCCGGAGACGGGGGAGGCTGATCCGGGCGCTGCCGCCCGGTCCGGCTGCTGGTCCGACGGCACCCAGCCGGGCGGTGGCGGCTGTGACACGATGCTGGTCCCCCCAGGAGCGACGCGGGTGCGGGTCGCGAGCCTACCGGCGCGGCTCCGGGTCGGGCGGCCGATTTGATTCCGCCTGTGGGTCTCTGCCAAGATAGTCCGGTTGCTCCGGCGGGGTCGCCGGGGCGTGGCACTGCACCACACCAGTCGCACGTTGACTTCTGCACAGGTCCTCCTGATCGCGGTGTGTGGTCGTGTCCGCGCCGAACCAGGAGACCTCACCCAGCCCGACGGAACCGTCCACGAACTCGTGGGACACCGTCGGGTGCCACCCCGTCACCGCCCCGACAAGGTTGTGCCCGCGTCGAACCCAGCGCGACACACCCGACCGCGGGGGTCGGCGACGAGGCCCGCGCACCGGCGGAGCAACGGGTGTGGCCCGCCGGGCCAGCTCGCACCGTGGCGGCAAACGTTGGACCCGAGAGTTAGGACGAACTGAGAGCTATGGCGGGACAGAAGATCCGCATCCGGCTCAAGGCCTACGACCACGAGGTGATCGACACCTCGGCGCGCAAGATCGTTGACACGGTCACCCGTACGGGCGCGAAGGTCGCCGGCCCTGTGCCTCTGCCGACGGAGAAGAACGTCTACGTCGTCATCCGGTCGCCCCACAAGTACAAGGACAGCCGCGAGCACTTCGAGATGCGCACCCACAAGCGTCTCATCGACATCATCGACCCGACCCCCAAGACCGTCGACTCGCTCATGCGGCTCGACCTGCCCGCGGGTGTCGACATCGAGATCAAGCTCTGAGCTGCGACGAGGTCCTGAAACCATGAGCTCTGCTGAACGCAACGTCCGCGGGCTGCTGGGCACCAAGCTCGGCATGACCCAGACCTGGGACGAGAACAACCGCGTCGTCCCCGTGACCGTCGTCGCGGTCGGCACCAACGTCGTCACCCAGGTCCGCCGCCCGGAGTCCGACGGCTACAGCGCCGTCCAGATCGGCTTCGGCGAGATCGAGGGGCGCAAGGTGAACCGGCCAGCCGCCGGCCACTTCGAGAAGGCCGGCGTGACCCCGCGCCGCCACCTCCTGGAGATCCGGACAGCCGATGCCGCGTCGTACTCCGCCGGCCAGGAGCTCAGCCCGGAGCTGTTCTCCGCCGGCGAGGAGATCGACGTCACCGGCACCAGCAAGGGCAAGGGATACGCCGGCGTGATGAAGCGCCACGGGTTCCACGGCGTGTCGGCGTCGCACGGTGCCCACCGCAACCACCGCAAGCCCGGCTCGATCGGCGCCTGCGCGACGCCCGGCCACGTGTTCAAGGGCACCCGGATGGCGGGCCGCATGGGCGGTGAGACCGTCACCACCCAGAACGTCACCGTGCACGCCGTGGACGTGGAGCGTGGCCTGGTCCTGCTCAAGGGCGCGGTCCCTGGCCCCAAGGGCGGTCTCGTCGTGCTCCGTTCCGCCGCCAAGGCGCTCAGTGACAAGGAGGTCAGCGCATGACCGCCCAGGAGCTCCAGGTCGACCTGCCGGCCGACATCTTCGACGTCCAGGTGAACATCCCCCTGATCCACCAGGTCGTCGTGGCCCAGCAGGCCGCCGCCCGTCAGGGCACGCACGACACCAAGTCGCGCGGCGAGGTCCGCGGCGGCGGTCGCAAGCCGTACAAGCAGAAGGGCACCGGCCGGGCCCGTCAGGGCTCGACGCGCGCGCCCCAGTTCGCCGGGGGCGGCACGGTGCACGGTCCGACCCCCCGCAGCTACGACCAGCGCACGCCCACGACGATGAAGGCCGCCGCGCTGCGCGGTGCCCTCTCCGACCGGGCCCGCGCCGGCCGCATCCACGTCGTGGAGGGCTTCGTGAGCGGGGAGCGGCCCAGCACCAAGGCCGCGATCGACGCGCTGTCCGGCCTCACCGGCGCCGACCAGACCCGCCGCCGCACGCTCGTCGTGCTGGAGCGGGGCGACAACCTCACCTGGCTGTCGCTGCGCAACGTGGACACCGTCCACCTGCTCGCCGTCGACCAGCTCAACACCTACGACGTGCTGCTCTGCGACGACGTGGTCTTCACCAAGGCCGCCTTCGACGCCTTCGTCGGCGCCCGGACCAGCGCGGCGACCGGCGGGACCAGCGAGGAGGAGACCGCATGAGCACCTTCCACAAGGACCACCGCGACGTGCTGATCGCCCCGGTGGTGAGCGAGAAGAGCTACGGCCTGCTCGACGCGAACAAGTACACCTTCCTGGTGCGGCCCTCGGCCAACAAGACCGAGATCAAGATCGCGGTCGAGAAGATCTTCAACGTCAAGGTGACCAGCGTGAACACCCTGAACCGCCCGGGCAAGACCCGCCGCACCCGGTTCGGGACCGGCAAGCGGGCCGACACCAAGCGCGCGATCGTGAGCCTGGCCGAGGGTCAGCGCATCGACATCTTCTCCGGCCCGGCCTCCTGACCGGGCGCTGGACACAGATCGAGGACTGAGAACTCATGGGCATCCGCAAGTACAAGCCGACCACCCCGGGCCGCCGTGGCTCGTCGGTCGCCGACTTCGTCGAGGTGACGCGGTCGACGCCGGAGAAGTCGCTGGTGCGCCCGCTGCCGAAGAAGGGCGGCCGCAACAACCAGGGCCGGATCACCACCCGGCACCAGGGCGGCGGCCACAAGCGCGCCTACCGCGTCGTGGACTTCCGCCGCTACGACAAGGACGGCGTCCCGGCCACGGTGGCGCACATCGAGTACGACCCCAACCGAACCGCGCGGCTGGCGCTGCTGCACTACGCCGACGGCGAGAAGCGCTACATCATCGCCCCGCAGGGTCTGCGTCAGGGCTCGCCTGTGGAGGCGGGGCCGCGGGCCGACATCAAGGTGGGCAACAACCTGCCGTTGCGCAACATCCCGGTGGGCACCACGGTGCACTGCATCGAGCTGCGACCCGGCGGCGGCGCCAAGATCGCCCGGTCGGCCGGCAACTCGGCGCAGCTGGTGGCCAAGGAGGGCAGCCGGGCGCAGCTCCGGATGCCGTCCGGTGAGATGAGGTACGTCGACGTGCGCTGCCGCGCCACCGTGGGCGGGGTCGGCAACGCCGAGCAGTCGAACATCAACTGGGGCAAGGCCGGCCGGATGCGGTGGAAGGGCAAGCGCCCGACCGTCCGCGGTGTGGTCATGAACCCGGTCGACCACCCGCACGGCGGTGGAGAGGGCAAGACGTCCGGGGGACGCCACCCGGTGTCACCCTGGGGCAAGAAGGAAGGCCGCACTCGCAAGAGCAAGGCCAGCGATGCCCTCATCGTCCGTCGTCGCAAGTCCGGCAAGCGTCGCTGAGAAGGAGCCAGACAATGCCTCGCAGCCTGAAGAAGGGTCCTTTCGTGGACGGCCACCTGATCAAGAAGGTGGACGGCCAGAACGACAAGGGCACCCACAACGTCATCAAGACGTGGTCCCGCCGCTCCATGATCGTGCCGGCCATGATCGGCCACACGATCGCGGTGCACGACGGCCGCAAGCACGTCCCCGTGTTCGTCACCGACTCGATGGTCGGTCACAAGCTGGGGGAGTTCGCGCCCACGCGCACCTACCGCGGCCACGTCAAGGACGACCGGAAGGCTCGTCGCCGCTGATGCGGAGGCCGACCGGTCCGGGACCAGCACCACAGCGCAGTCACAGAGTCGAGGAAGTCGAGAGATGAGCACTATGGAGCGCAGGCGCGTCAGCGCCCGTCGCGAGAGCCTGCTGGGCGACGAGCCCGGCTCGTTCGCCAGCGCACGCTTCGTCCGCATCGCGCCGATGAAGGCGCGCCGGGTCGTGGACATGGTCCGGGGCCTCGGCGTCGACGACGCCCTGGCACTGCTGCAGTTCGCGCCGCAGGCCGCCAGCGAGACCGTGTACAAGATCCTCGAGAGTGCCGTGGCGAACGCCGAGGGCACCGAGAGCCTCGACCGCGCGACGCTGGTGGTCAGCAAGGCCATGGTCGACGAGGGCCCCACCATGAAGCGCTGGCGCCCCCGAGCCCAGGGCCGCGCCTCGCGGATCAACAAGCGGACCAGCCACATCACGCTCGTCGTACAGCCCCGCGCGGAGCGCGCGGATGGCGCTGCCGCCGGCGGCTCCTCGTCGAAGGCCAACAGGAAGGGACGGACCGCCTGATGGGTCAGAAGATCAACCCGAACGGTTTCCGCCTCGGCATCTCCGTGGACCACAAGAGCCGCTGGTACGCCGACAAGCTGTACAAGTCCTACGTCGGTGAGGACGTGGCGATCCGGCGCCTGCTGTCCAAGGGGATGGAGCGGGCCGGCATCTCCCGCGTGGAGATCGAGCGCACCCGCGACCGGGTCCGGGTCGACATCCACACCGCCCGTCCCGGCATCGTGATCGGCCGCCGCGGCGCCGAGGCCGACCGCATCCGCGGTGAGCTGGAGAAGCTGACCGGCAAGCAGGTCCAGCTGAACATCCTCGAGGTCAAGAACCCCGAGATCGACGCCCAGCTCGTCGCCCAGGGTGTCGCCGAGCAGCTCGCCGGCCGGGTGGCGTTCCGCCGCGCGATGCGCAAGGCGATGCAGACCTCGATGCGCAGCGGGGCCAAGGGCGTGCGGATCCAGTGCTCCGGCCGTCTCGGTGGTGCGGAGATGTCCCGCTCGGAGTTCTACCGGGAGGGCCGTGTGCCCCTGCACACGCTCCGGGCCGACATCGACTACGGCTTCTACGAGGCCAAGACCACCTTCGGCCGCATCGGCGTGAAGGTCTGGATCTACAAGGGCGAGGTGGCCGGCACCCGCGCGGAGCGAGAGGCCCAGGCCGCTCAACGCGCCGGTGCTCCCGGTCGTGGCCGTCCGGCCCGCGGCGGCGCCGCGGACAGGCCCCCCCGAGGCACCCGCGCGGAGCGACCCACCCGGTCCGGTCGCGCCGGTGAGGGCGACGCCCCCGCCGAGACGACTGCGGCTCCGGCCGAGGCCGGCGGCGCCGAGACAGCCGCCGCGCCGGGCGCCGCCACGACCACCGCCACGACGACCGGGGAGGCCTGAGCTCCATGTTGATGCCCCGCAGGGTCAAGCACCGCAAGCAGCACCACCCCAAGCGCACCGGCGCGGCCAAGGGCGGCACCGAGCTGGCCTTCGGCGACTTCGGCATCCAGGCCGTCGAGCCCGCCTACGTCACCAACCGGCAGATCGAGTCAGCGCGTATCGCGATGACCCGGCACATCAAGCGTGGCGGCAAGGTGTGGATCAACATCTATCCCGACCGTCCGCTCACCAAGAAGCCCGCCGAGACCCGGATGGGCTCCGGCAAGGGCTCCCCCGAGTGGTGGGTCGCCAACGTCAAGCCCGGGCGCATGCTGTTCGAGCTCTCCGGCGTCAGCGAGGAGGTGGCCCGCGAGGCGATGCGCCGCGCGATCCACAAGCTGCCCATGAAGTGCAAGTTCGTGACCCGCGAGAGTGGTGAGTTCTGATGGCGACGAGCACGCACGAGCTCGACGACCTGACCAACGTGGACCTCGAGACCCGGCTGCGCGAGTCCAAGGAGGAGCTCTTCAACCTCCGTTTCCAGGCCGCCACCGGCCAGCTCGAGAGCCACGGCCGGCTGCGCACCGTCAAGCGCGACATCGCCCGCATCTACACCGTGGTGCGTGAGCGCGAGCTCGGGATCCGGCAGACGCCCGAGGTCTCGGGCAGCGGACGCCAGGACGGCGACGCATGAGCGAGAACACCCAGGACACCGAGGACACCGTGACCGAGCAGAGCACCGGACAGACCGCCGCCGACGAGACCGCCGCCGGCCAGAGCGCCGACCACCCGGGTCGTCCCTACCGGAAGGTCCGCGAGGGCCTGGTGGTGAGCGACAAGATGCAGAAGACCGTCGTGGTCTCCGTCGAGGACCGTGTCAAGCACGGGCTCTACGGCAAGGTGCTGCGGCGCACGAGCAAGCTCAAGGCACACGACGAGCAGGACCAGTGCGGAGTGGGCGATCGGGTACGGATCCAGGAGACCCGCCCGTTGTCCGCCACCAAGCGCTGGCGCGTCGTCGAGGTGCTCGAGAAGGCCAAGTGACGGCCAGCTGACCCGCCCTCGGGCGGAGCCCGACCGAGAGGCCGTCGAGCGAGGCGGGCGTGGTTTCTCGGAACAATGAAGGACCGGCGGAGCCGGACGAAGCAGTTCGACCGGCGAAGCCGGTCGGTCGACGTAGGAGACAGAAGTGATCCAGCAGGAGTCGCGGCTCAAGGTGGCCGACAACACCGGTGCGAAGGAGATCCTCTGCATCCGTGTTCTCGGTGGCTCGGGCCGCCGCTACGCCGGTATCGGCGACGTCATCGTCGCCACCGTCAAGGACGCGATCCCCGGCGGCAACGTCAAGAAGGGCGATGTCGTCAAGGCCGTCGTGGTCCGTACCGTCAAGGAGCGCCGTCGTCCCGACGGTTCCTACATCCGGTTCGACGAGAACGCCGCCGTCATCCTCAGGGCCGACGGTGAGCCCCGGGGGACGCGCATCTTCGGCCCGGTGGGCCGCGAGCTGCGGGAGAAGAAGTTCATGAGAATCATCTCGTTGGCACCGGAGGTGCTCTGAGCCATGGCGACCAGCAACACGGGCAAGAAGAACCTGAAGATCAAGAAGGGCGACGTCGTCCGCGTCATCGCCGGCAAGGACAAGGGAGCCGAGGGCAGGGTCATCTCGGTGCACCCCGAGCAGGCCCGCGTCGTCGTCGAGGGCGTCAACCGCATCAAACGGCACACCAAGGTCGTCAACCAGGGCGGTCGCGCCGGTACCACCGGGGGGATCATCACCCGGGAGGCCGCGATCCACGTGTCGAACGTGATGCTGCTCGTCGACGCATCCGCGTCGGAGGACGCCGAGGGCGGCGAGAAGGCGGCCAAGGGCAAGGTCACCACCCGGGTCGGCTACCGCCGCGACGAGGTGTCCAAGCGCCGGCCCGACGGGTCCACCTACCCCGCGCTGCGCAGCACCCGGATAGCCCGCAAGTCCGGCAAGGAGATCTGATGACCACCACGAGCGAGAACGCGTCCCCGGCGGCCGAGGCGCCCTCGGCACCCAAGGCGCGGCCCCGGCTGCAGACCCGCTACCGCGAGGAGATCCTCCCCGCCCTGCGCGAGCAGTTCGGGTACACCAACGTCATGACGGTCCCCGGCCTGACCAAGGTCGTCGTCAACATGGGTGTCGGCGAGGCTGCCCGTGACTCGAAGCTGATCGAGGGTGCGGTGCGCGACCTGGCCGCCATCACCGGTCAGAAGCCGCAGGTGACCAAGGCCCGCAAGTCCATCGCCCAGTTCAAGCTCCGGGAGGGCATGCCGATCGGCGCGCACGTGACCCTGCGCGGCGACCGGATGTGGGAGTTCATGGACCGGCTGCTGTCCCTGGCCCTGCCCCGCATCCGTGACTTCCGCGGCCTCTCCCCGCGGCAGTTCGACGGCCGTGGGAACTACACGTTCGGACTGACCGAGCAGGTCATGTTCCACGAGATCGACCAGGACAGGATCGACCGCTCGCGAGGCATGGACATCACGGTCGTGACGACCGCTACGAACGACGACGAGGGTCGCGCGCTGCTCCGGCAGCTCGGCTTCCCGTTCAGAGAGAACTGAGGACCATGGCCAAGACGTCACTCAAGGTCAAGGCGGCCCGCACGCCGAAGTTCAAGGTGCGCGGCTACACCCGCTGCCAGCGGTGCGGCCGCCCCAAGTCCGTCTACCGCAAGTTCGGCCTGTGCCGGATCTGCCTGCGGGAGATGGCGCACCGCGGCGAGCTGCCCGGCATCACCAAGAGCAGCTGGTAATTCGACCACGTACGACCCAACACGAAGCACCACAGGTCCTGGGGACGAGGCTCCCCGGCGAAACCAGGTGAGGAAGGGCCGGAACGGCCAATGACGATGACTGACCCGATCGCGGACATGCTGACCCGTCTGCGCAACGCCAACCAGGCGTACCACGACGTGGTGTCGATGCCCTACAGCAAGCTGAAGGCCGGGGTCGCCGAGATCCTGCAGCAGGAGGGCTACATCACCTCCTGGAAGGTCGAGGACGCCGGTGAGGCCACCGAGGGGTCCCAGACCGTCGGCAAGGTCCTCCAGCTGACCTTGAAGTACGGCCAGAACCGCGAGCGTTCCATCGCCGGCATCCGCCGCATCTCGAAGCCGGGGCTGCGCGTCTACGCCAAGCACACCGGACTGCCCAAGGTGCTCGGCGGCCTCGGCGTGGCCATCATCTCGACGAGCCAGGGCCTGCTGACCGACCGCCAGGCCAACAAGAAGGGCGTGGGTGGGGAAGTCCTCGCCTACGTCTGGTAACGACGGACCGAGAGGAGATCCAGAGCATGTCGCGCATTGGCAAGCTGCCCATTCCGGTCCCGTCGGGTGTCGACGTCGCCGTCGAGGACCGCCAGGTGACCGTCAAGGGCCCCAAGGGGACCCTGAGCCACACCGTGGCCCCGCCGATCACCATCGACCGGGCCGAGGACGGCGCCATCGAGGTGGTCCGTCCCGACGACGAGCGGCAGAGCAAGTCGCTGCACGGGCTGACTCGCACCCTGATCGCCAACATGGTCCACGGTGTCACCGACGGCTACGAGAAGCGTCTGGAGATCGTGGGCGTCGGCTACCGCGTCCTGTCCAAGGGGCCCACCCAGCTGGAGTTCCAGCTCGGGTACTCCCACTCCATCACCTTCGACGCCCCGGACGGCATCACGTTCACCGTGGACGGGCCCACCAGGCTCGGCGTCCAGGGCATCGACAAGCAGCTGGTCGGCGAGGTCGCTGCCAACATCCGCAAGCTGCGCAAGCCGGAGCCCTACAAGGGCAAGGGCGTGCGCTACGCGGGGGAGCAGATCCGTCGCAAGGTCGGAAAGGCTGGTAAGTGACGTGGCCATCTCACTGAGGTCCGGCAAGCACACGAGCTCGCGCGTCGCGTCCCGCCTGCGCCGCCAGGTCCGGGGCCGCAAGCGGGTCACCGGCACGGCCGAGCGCCCGCGCCTGGTCGTCACCCGCTCCTCCAAGCACATCAGCGTGCAGGTGGTCGACGACCTCGTCGGCCGCACGCTGGCGTCGGCGAGCACCATGGAGTCCGACGTACGCTCCGTCGAGGGTGACAAGTCCGACAAGGCACGCACGGTCGGCCGCCTGGTCGCGGAGCGGGCCAAGGCGCAGGGCGTGGACTCGGTCGTCTTCGACCGGGCCGGCAACAAGTACCACGGGCGCGTAGCCGCCCTCGCCGACGCCGCTCGCGAGGGCGGCCTGGCGTTCTGATGGGAATGACGACAAGGAAGGTAGTTCGAACATGAGCGGACAGCAGCGCCGGTCCGGTGGCGCGGGAGGCGGCCGAGGCGGCCGCGACAACCGCGGCGGCCAGGGCGCGGACAAGACCGCCTACATCGAGCGCGTCGTCGCGATCAACCGCGTCGCCAAGGTCGTCAAGGGTGGTCGTCGCTTCAGCTTCACCGCTCTGGTGATCGTCGGTGACGGCGACGGCATGGTCGGGGTCGGCTACGGCAAGGCCAAGGAGGTGCCGGCCGCCATCGCCAAGGGCGTGGAGGAGGCGAAGAAGCACTTCTTCCGGGTTCCGCGCGTCCAGGGCACCATCCCCCACCCCGTCCAGGGCGAGAAGGCGGCCGGCGTCGTGCTGCTGCGTCCGGCTGCGCCCGGAACCGGGGTGATCGCGGGAGGCCCGGTGCGCGCCGTGCTCGAGTGCGCCGGCATCCACGACGTGCTCAGCAAGTCGCTCGGCTCCTCGAACCAGATCAACATCGTGCACGCGACCGTCGAGGCGCTGCGCTCCCTCGAGGAGCCGGAGGCCGTGGCCGCCCGACGCGGGCTGGCCGTCGAGGACGTCGCCCCGGCCGCGCTGCTGCGTGCCCGCGCCGAGGTGCCGCAGTGATGGGGCGGCTCAAGGTCCAGCAGCAGCGGTCGTCGATCGGCTGCAAGAAGAACCAGAGGGACACCCTCCGCACGTTGGGGCTCAAGCGCATCGGCGACGTCGTCGTCAAGGAGGACCGTCCCGAGATCCGTGGCATGCTGCAGACGGTCAGGCACCTGATCGTCGTCGAAGAGGTGGACTGACATGACGCTCAAGCTGCATCACCTGCGCCCGGCGCCCGGGGCCAAGACTCCCAAGACCCGCGTGGGACGCGGCGAGGCGTCCAAGGGCAAGACCGCCGGCCGCGGCACGAAGGGCACCGGCGCCCGCTACCAGGTGCCGCACGGCTTCGAGGGCGGCCAGATGCCGCTCCACATGCGGCTCCCGAAGCTCAAGGGCTTCAAGAACCCGTTCAAGGTCCAGTTCCAGGTCGTGAACCTCGACCGGATCAGCAGCCTGTTCCCTGAGGGCGGCACCATCGGCGTCGAGGAGCTGGTCGCCAAGGGTGCCGTCCGTGACGGCCACCCGGTCAAGGTGCTCGGCGCCGGTGAGATCACCGCGCCGGTCCAGGTGAGCGCGCACGCGTTCTCCGCCTCCGCCCGGGACAAGATCGCCGCCGCCGGCGGCTCCACCACCGTCCTGTAGGCGGCAGCGAGGGCCGGACAGCCAGGCCTCCAGCTCATCCCGATAGGGGCCCGGCCGCGGCCGGGCCCCTGTTAGGCTTCCCGGGTCCAGCCCCGTCGGCGGCAGGCGCATCGGGCACACGCTGGGGAGGACACGCACGTGAAGGAGAAGAGGACGAGGTGCTAGGCGCTTTCGCCAACGCGTTCCGCACGCCGGATCTGCGCAAGAAGCTGTTGTTCGTCCTGCTGGTGATCGTCATCTTCCGGCTCGGCTCCCAGATCCCGGCGCCCGGTGTCAACTACGCCAACGTCCAGGCCTGCTTCGACCAGACCAAGGACGCCGGCGGCGTCTACGCTCTGATCAACCTGTTCTCCGGCGGTGCCCTGCTGCAGCTGACCGTCTTCGCGCTCGGCATCATGCCCTACATCACCGCCAGCATCATCCTGCAGCTGCTGGTCGTGGTGATCCCCCGCCTGGAGACCCTGAAGAAGGAGGGTCAGTCCGGGCAGACCAAGATCACCCAGTACACCCGGTACCTCACCCTGGCGCTGGCGATCCTGCAGGCGACCGGCATCGTCGCACTGGCCCGGAGCGGGGGACTGCTGCAGAACTGCAACCTGCCGCTGCTCTACGACGAGGAGTCGCTGCTGACCATGCTGGTCATGGTCATCACGATGACCGCCGGCACCGCCGTCATCATGTGGCTGGGCGAGCTCATCACCGACCGGGGCATCGGCAACGGGATGTCCATCCTGATCTTCACCACCGTGGTGGCGACGTTCCCGGCGAACCTGTGGGCCGTGAAGGTCGCCAAGGGCTGGTGGGTGTTCGCCACCATCCTGGTGATCGGCCTCGCGCTGGTGGCGGCCGTCATTTTCATGGAGCAGGGGCAGCGCCGGATCCCGGTGCAGTACGCCCGCCGGATGGTCGGGCGCAAGATGTTCGGCGGCTCGTCGACGTACATCCCCCTCAAGGTCAACCAGGCGGGCGTCATCCCGGTCATCTTCGCCTCCAGCCTGCTCTACCTGCCGGCGATGGCCTCGCAGTTCAGCAGCAACGCGGGGTGGTCGGCCTGGATCTCGACGTACTTCGTCACGGGCGACCACCCGCTCTACATGGCGGTCTACTTCGGTCTGATCATCTTCTTCACCTACTTCTACGTCGCGATCACCTTCAACCCCGAGGAGGTCGCCGACAACATGAAGAAGTACGGCGGCTTCATCCCGGGGATCCGGGCCGGCAAGCCGACGGAGGAGTACCTCAAGTACGTCCTGGACAGGATCACGCTGCCCGGCGCGCTGTACCTCGGCCTGATCTCGCTGGTGCCGCTGATCGCGATCGCGCTGGTCAACGCCACCCAGAACTTCCCGTTCGGGGGCACGTCCATCCTGATCATGGTGGGCGTCGCGCTGGACACGGTGAAGCAGATCGAGAGCCAGCTGCAGCAGCGCAGCTACGAAGGGTTCCTGCGCTGATGAAGCTGATCATCATGGGTCCCCCCGGTGCCGGCAAGGGCACCCAGGCCAAGACCATCGCGGAGCGGCTCGCGATCCCGGCCATCTCCACCGGCGACATCTTCCGCGCCAACGTCTCCGAGCGGACTGCGCTCGGTGTCCAGGCGAAGGGCTACATGGACGCCGGGGACTACGTTCCCGACGAGGTCACCAACGCGATGGTCCGGGACCGGATCGCTGAGGCCGATGCCGTCGAGGGCTTCCTCCTCGACGGCTACCCGCGCACGGTGGCCCAGGTCGCCGAGCTCGACGGCATGCTCGAGGCTCGCGGGCACCAGCTCGACGCCGTCCTGGTCCTCACCGTCGACCAGGACGAGGTGGTCGACCGGCTGCTCAAGCGCGCCCAGGGCGAGGGGCGTGCCGACGACACCGAGGACGTGATCCGCTACCGGCAGCAGGTCTACGCCGAGCAGACCGCGCCGCTCGTCGAGCTCTACGCCGAGCGCGGGCTGCTGGTGGAGGTGGACGGCATGGGCGAGGTCGAGGACGTCGCTGCCCGGGTGCTGGACGCTCTCGAGCGCGCCAAGGGTGCGGCCTCCTCCTAGGGCGTGCGCGTGTTCCGTGACCGCGGGGTGGAGATCAAGACCCCCGACCAGATCCAGCTCATGCGTGCCGCCGGTCTGGTCGTGGGCCGCACCCTGGAGACGCTACGGAGCTCGGTCCGGCCAGGGTTGACCACCGCCGAGCTGGACGGGATCGCCGAGGACAGCATCCGGTCCGCAGGCGCCACTCCCTCCTTCCTCGGGTACGGTCGACCGCCGTTCCCCGCCACCATCTGCGTCTCCGTCAACGACGAGGTCGTGCACGGCGTCCCGGGGACGCGGGTGCTCGTGGACGGTGACATCGTCTCGATCGACTGTGGCGCGATCGTCGACGGCTGGCACGGTGACGCGGCCGTGACCGTCCCGGTCGGCACCGTGCCGGCCCGGGCCACCGAGCTGATCCGGGTCACCGAGGAGTCCATGTGGCGTGGCTTCGCCGCCGCGCGCCTCGGTGGGCACGTCGGGGACATCTCCTGGGGCGTGGAGGAGTACGTCCGCTCCTCGAGCACGTTCGACATCGTCGTCGACTACACCGGGCACGGCATCGGCTCGGCCATGCACCAGCCGCCCAACGTCCCGAATGTCGGCAAGCCGGGGCGCGGCACCCGGCTCGTCGCAGGGCTCGCGCTGGCGGTGGAGCCGATGCTGGTCGAGGGCGAGCCGTGGACTCACACGGCCGACGACCAATGGACGGTCCGGACCGACGACGGCATGATGGCGGCGCACTTCGAGCACACCTTCACCCTCACCGACCGGGGGGCCTGGGTGCTGACCGCCCTGGACGGCGGCGAGGCCAAGCTGGGCGAGCTCGGTGTCCCCTTCGGTGGACGATGACGCCTCGCCGGCCGAGCCCGCTCGGCCCGCCCGGCACGACGTAGCTCGCGGGCGGGCCGACACACCGGCCAGGCTGGTGCTGCTGCCCAGCCCGCTGCTGGGGCCGGCCACCTGGGCCCCGGTCGCGTGGGAGCTGGCCCGCCGGGGGTGGTCGGCGGGCACCGCGGCGCCGGTGGGACCGGTGCGCACGCCGCAGGACGTGCTGACCGGGATGCTGCGTGCGATCCCGGACGGGCCGGAGCCCGTCCTCGTCGCGCACAGCAACAGTGGGCTCTACCTCGCCGCCCTGGCGGACCGGCTGCCGGTGCGGGCACTGGTCTTCGTCGATGCAGGGCTGCCCCGTGCCGCGTCGCCGACGCCGGTCGCTCCCGAGGCCCTGGTCGAGCACCTGACCGGTCTCGTCGGGGACGACGGTCTGCTGCCGCCCTGGACCGAGTGGTGGCCGGAGGCTGAGATCCGTGGTCTGCTCCCCGACGACGAGGCGCGAGGTGCCGTGCAGCGGGAGCAACGGCGGCTGCCGCTCGCCTACTTCCGGGACAGCGTGCCGTCACCCCCGGGGTGGGAGCGGCTGCCGGCGGCGTACCTGGCCTTCGGCGACACCTATGCCGAGGAGCGGGCCGAGGCGGAGCGGCGCGGCTGGCCGACGGAGACCCTGCCGGGTGGGCACCTGCACCAGATCGTCGAGCCGGCTGCGGTCGCCGCCACGCTGACCCGGCTGGTCGGGCTGGCCGAGCAGCCGGCCGAGGACGGGCCGTCGGCGATTAGGGATGGCGGGGCTTCTCCCGTAGACTGATGTGTCGGCCCAACGTGGCCTGTTTCGTGGCGCCCAGCGGCTGCCCGGCCCAGCTCGGAGAACTCAGTTTGCCCGTGCTGCCCGGGAGGGGGCTCCGCGAGCGGTTCACGAGGTCCACCGGTCGGTGTCGCACCAGGCACGTCCGGGCGGTTCCCGGGTCAACGGTAGACCACGACCAGGCTCCACGGGCACGAGTAGAGACACGTTCCGGACGAGCGAGCGAGAAGAATGCGGAGGACATGCCGAAGAAAGAAGGCGTGATCGAGATCGAGGGCACGGTTGTGGAGGCTCTCCCCAACGCGATGTTCCGGGTTGAGCTCAGCAACGGGCACAAGGTTCTCGCCCACATCAGCGGCAAGATGCGCCAGCACTACATCCGGATTCTCCCTGAGGACAGGGTCGTGGTGGAGCTCTCGCCGTACGACCTGACCCGCGGTCGGATCGTCTACCGGTACAAGTAACAGCCGAGCCGAGCAGGAAGTCCGTCCATGAAGGTGAACCCGAGCGTCAAGCGCATCTGTGACAAGTGCAAGGTGATCCGTCGCCACGGCCGCGTCATGGTGATCTGCGAGAACCCTCGCCACAAGCAGCGGCAGGGCTGACCCCGGTCCAGTCGGGGTCACCCGCCGCGCAGCACGACGCAGCACCCGCAGCACAACTGAAGACGACCACGTGATCGCTCCTCGACGGCTTCGGCCGGACGAGGTCACCCTCGGCCCGGAGGCCGGGGCCCTGGTCTCGACAGGCTCGACCGCCCGCAGGGCGAAGGGCCGGCTGGGACAGGGACGCGTCACGACCAGACACCTCCGCGAACCGAAGAGCCTCGCTCTTCTGAAAGGAACGGGCCACCCCATGGCACGTCTCGTCGGTGTGGACCTCCCGCGCGACAAGCGCATCGAGGTCGCACTCACCTACATCTACGGCATCGGCCGCACCCGAGCGCAGCAGTTGCTGTCCGAGACCGGGGTCGACCCCAACACCCGGACGCACGCGCTGGGCGACGACGAGCTGGTGCGGCTCCGCGACGTCATCGAGGCCAACTTCAAGATCGAGGGCGACCTCCGCCGCGAGGTCCAGGCCGACATCCGCCGCAAGATCGAGATCGGCAGCTACCAGGGACGCCGGCACCGCCAGGGCCTGCCCGTGCGTGGGCAGCGCACCAAGACCAACGCGCGCACGCGCAAGGGTCCCAAGCGGACCGTGGCCGGCAAGAAGAAGGCCAAGTGACCCGCGGCGCGGGCACCCCCTTCCCCCTCTCGATCTCGAACCAGGAGTAAGACATGCCTCCCAAGAGCCGACAGGCCAGCGGCGCCAAGAAGGTCCGCCGCAAGGAGAAGAAGAACATCGCTCAGGGCGAAGCCCACATCAAGAGCACGTTCAACAACACCATCGTCACCATCACCGACCCCACCGGCGCCGTGGTCGCCTGGGCCTCAGCTGGCACCGTCGGGTTCAAGGGCTCTCGCAAGTCCACGCCCTTCGCGGCGCAGATGGCCGCCGAGGCAGCGGGACGTCGGGCGCAGGAGCATGGCATGAAGAAGATCGACGTCTTCGTCAAGGGCCCCGGCTCGGGGCGGGAGACGGCGATCAGGTCCCTGGGTGCCATCGGCCTCGAGGTCGGCACCATCCAGGACGTCACGCCCACCCCGCACAACGGATGCCGGCCGCCCAAGCGCCGCCGCGTCTGACCCCGACCCCAGCGATCCTGAAGGAGATTTCCCACCATGGCCCGTTACACCGGCCCCATGACGAAGAAGTCGCGCCGCCTGGGTGTCGACCTCGTCGGTGGCGACCAGGCTTACGAGCGTCGCCCCTACCCGCCCGGCCAGCACGGGCGTGGTCGCATCAAGGAGAGCGAGTACCTCCTGCAGCTGCGGGAGAAGCAGAAGGCCCGCTTCACCTACGGCGTCCTCGAGAAGCAGTTCCACAACTACTACACCGAGGCCAGCCGTCGCGCCGGCAAGACCGGTGACAACCTGCTCCAGCTCCTGGAGTGCCGGCTCGACAATGTGGTCTACCGGGCGGGTTTCGCCCGCACCCGTCGGCACGCCCGTCAGCTCGTCACGCACGGCCACTTCAAGGTCAACGGCAGGAAGGTCGACATCCCGTCGTTCCAGGTCAGCCAGCACGACGTGATCGACGTCAAGGAGAAGTCCCTCGAGACGACGCCCTTCATCGTGGCCCGAGAGACCCACGGCGAGCGGATCGTCCCAGCGTGGATGGAGTCCCTGCCCGGCAGGATGCGGGTGCTCATCCACTCGCTGCCCGTCCGGCAGCAGATCGACATCCCGGTGCAGGAGCAGCTGATCGTCGAGTACTACTCCAAGAAGTAGGCATCCCCACGGGTGGCTCCGCCCCCCGTGACCCCCGGGTCGTGGTCGTCCCTGCGGCCGGACGGCGGGCAGGTCGGGGGTCGGTCGCCGCCGTGGATGCTCGAGACAACTACACACAGCAACAGCCATCAGCAAGGACCTCGTCCTCGCAGATCGAGTCCGTCAAATAGCGGGTGGGCTCAGAAAAGGAAACAACGTGCTTATCGCTCAGCGTCCGAGTCTGTCGGAAGAGTCCGTCGACGAGTTCCGCTCACGCTTCGTCATCGAGCCCCTGGAGCCGGGCTTCGGCTACACGCTCGGCAACTCCCTGCGCCGTACCCTGCTCTCGTCGATCCCGGGGGCGTCGGTGACCAGCATCAAGGTCGACGGCGTGCTTCACGAGTTCTCCACCATCGAGGGGGTCAAGGAGGACGTCACCGAGGTCATCCTCAACCTGAAGGACCTCGTCGTCTCCTCCGAGCACGACGAGCCGGTCACCATGTACCTGCGCAAGCAGGGTCCGGGCGTCGTGACCGCGGCCGACATCGCACCGCCCGCCGGGGTGGAGGTGCACAACCCCGATGTCGTCATCGCCACCCTGAACGACAAGGGCACCCTCGAGATGGAGCTCGTCGTCGAGCGCGGGCGCGGGTACGTCTCCTCGGTGCAGAACAAGGGCGGGGACAACGAGATCGGCCGGATGCCGGTCGACTCGATCTACTCCCCGGTGCTCAAGGTGACCTACAAGGTCGAGGCCACCCGTGTCGAGCAGCGCACCGACTTCGACAAGCTCGTCATCGACGTCGAGACGAAGCCGTCGATCCGTCCCCGCGACGCGATCGCCTCGGCCGGCAAGACGCTCGTCGAGCTGTTCGGGCTCGCCCGCGAGCTGAACGTCGAGGCCGAAGGGATCGACATCGGCCCCTCGCCGGTCGACGAGCAGCTGGCCGCCGACCTGGCCCTGCCGGTCGAGGACCTCCAGCTCACCGTCCGCTCCTACAACTGCCTCAAGCGCGAGGGAATCCACTCGGTGGGGGAGCTCATCTCCCGCTCGGAGCAGGACCTGCTCGACATCCGCAACTTCGGCGCGAAGTCCATCGACGAGGTCAAGGCGAAGCTGCACGAGATGGGTCTCTCCCTCAAGGACAGCGCTCCAGGCTTCGACCCGCAGGCCGCTCTCGCGGCGTACGAGGACGACGACGACTCGTTCGTGGAGGACGAGCAGTACTGACCCGCACGGGGCTCCGGACCAGCCGGCCGGGGCCCAGCACCATCCAGACACCGTCTACCCGGGTACCTGATCCGGCCCGGGAGAATCGAGAAGCACCATGCCCACCCCGAAGAAGGGCGCCCGTCTCGGCGGCAGCCCGGCCCACCAGCGGCTGATCGTCGCCAACCTGGCCACCAGCCTGTTCGAGCACGGCCGGATCACCACCACCGAGGCCAAGGCGCGCGTGCTTCGTCCGGTCGCCGAGCGGCTGATCACCAAGGCGAAGAAGGGTGACCTGCACAACCGTCGGCAGGTCCTCGCCACCATCAAGGACAAGGGGGTGGTGCACGCGCTCTTCGAGGAGATCGCGCCGCGCTACGCCGAGCGTCCCGGCGGCTACACCCGGATCACCAAGATCGGGCCGCGCAAGGGCGACAACGCCCCGATGGCCGTGATCGAGCTGGTGACCGAGGACTACACCGCGGGGACCCGCTCCGGCTCTGCGCCTCGCGGCGCAGCTGCGCCGGCCCCGGCCCCTGCCGCTGAGGAGGACACCGACAGCGGCGAGGCACCGGTGGCCGAGGGTGCCGGCGAGACGCCGGCGGCCGAGGGCGCCGACGAGGCAGCGACCACCGATGGCGGCGACGAGGCGACGGCCGCCCCTGACGCCGAGGCCGATCCTGCCGTCGGCGGTGTCGCGGGCCTGTACGCCGGCTCGCACGTCCCGCTCGAGGACCCGTCCGCCGCGCCCGACGGCTTCCCGGTCAAGGGCATCGAGAGCTCGAAGTCCTTCGTCGAGGCCGGTGGCCCGGGGTACGACGAGAGCACGGCGGAGATCTGGTTCGAGTCCGCAGAGGCCGCGGAGGCCGCAGGCTTCACCCGCACCGCGGAGTAGCCGACGCGCCCACGAGGCCCGCAGCCTTTCGGGGTGTGCGGGCCTCGTGCTGCTCCGCCCTGGCTTCACCGAAGCGTCTCGCCCGGGCGGAGCGCGCGGTTTGGGAGGATGACCGGGTGCGCCTGCGACTCGACCTCGCCTACGACGGCACGGACTTCCACGGGTGGGCGTCGCAGCCCGGTCTGCGCACCGTGCAGGGGGCGGTCGAGGATGCCCTCTCGCTGGTGCTGCGGCAGCCGGCGGTCGCCACCACGTGCGCCGGCCGCACCGACACCGGCGTCCACGCGCGCGGCCAGGTCGCCCACGTCGACGTGGACAGGACGGCCGTGGTCGCCGCGGCCGGACGCAGCGACGCCCCGCCCGAGAACGCTCTGCTGCGCCGGCTCAACGGCGTGCTGCCGCCCGACGTACGCGTCCGCGCGCTGCGCGAGGCCGCTGAAGGCTTCGACGCCAGGTTCTCCGCGGTGTGGCGGCGCTACGCCTACCGGATCGCGGACCACCCCTCGAGCGTGGACCCGCTGCGTCGCGGCAGCGTGCTGGCCTGGCCGCGCGAGCTCGACCTCGAGGCGGTCAACCGCGCATCGAGCTTGCTGCTCGGGGAGCACGACTTCGCGGCCTTCTGCAAGCGGCGCGAGGGAGCGACCACCGTGCGGACGCTGCTGGAGCTCTCCTGGACCCGCGACGCCGGAGGTGTCGCCGTCGGCACCGTGCGCGCGGACGCGTTCTGCCACCACATGGTCCGCGCCCTGGTCGGTGCGCTGGTGACCGTGGGGGAGAAGCGCCGGCCCCCGGGCTGGGCCCCGGAGGTGCTTCAGGAGAAAGCCCGGGATCCGGGCGTCACGGTGATGGCCGCCCATGGGCTCACGCTCGAGGAGGTCGGCTATCCCAGCGACCAAGGGCTGGCGCACCAGGCAGAGGCGGCGCGGCGGCTCAGGACCCTGCATGGATGAGCACTACTTCACCGCGGACCCCACGGCCGCCTTCCGCCGGCTGCCGGTGCGTGCCGAGGTGTGGGGCCACCAGCTGTCGCTGGTGTCCGGGTCCGGCGTGTTCGCCTCCGGGCGCGTGGACCAGGGGACCGCCGTGCTGTTCCGGGAGACCCAGCCGCCGTCCGGCACCAGCTTCCTGGACCTCGGGTGCGGCTACGGCGCGATCGGGCTGGCGCTCGCGGTGGCCGTACCCGGAGCGGTGGTGCGTGCCGTGGACGTCAACGAGCGGGCGCTGTTGCTCGCGCTGGAGAACGCTGCGTCCCTCGGCGTCGGCGACCGGTTCGCCGCCTGCACTCCGGGCGCCGTCCCGGTCGAGGAACGCTATGACGAGATCTGGTCCAACCCGCCGATCCGGGTCGGCAAGGCGGCGCTGCACGACCTGCTGCTGACCTGGCTGCCGCGGCTGCGGCCCGGTGGCCGGGCGGTGCTGGTGGTCGGCAAGAACCTCGGCGCGGACTCCCTGCAGCGCTGGCTGGGAGAGCAGGACTGGCCCGCCGAGCGGCTGGCGAGCGCCAAGGGGTTCCGGGTGCTCGAGGTGCGCCCGGCTCAGCCGACGACGATGCAGAACGGGTGGCCGGCCGGGTCCGCGTAGACGTACAGCGGCTCCTCGGGGTCGTCGGACCGGTCGAGCACCAGCCGCGCTCCGAGCGCCAGCGCCCGCTGGTGCTGGACCGCCAGCTCATCGGAGTCCGGCACGGTGGTGTCGAGGTGCAGCATCTGAGGCACCGTCTGGTCCGGCCAGGTCGGCTCCGGCAGGTCCTCGACGTGCTGGAACGCCAGCAGCGGCCGCCCGCCCGGCTCGCGCAGGCACAACCAGTCCTCGCCGTTCGGGTCCGGCTCCCCGGCTGCCGGAGGTTCGTCGCCGGGCCGGTAGCGAAGGCCGAACAGCTGACGGTAGAACTCCGCGAGCGCGCGTGGGTGGGGGCAGTCGATGACCGTCTGGTGGATGCTGGGGACGCTGGTCATGGCGTCATGGTGGAGGACGCGCCCGCAGGTGTCAACGTGGGTTGACAGGATTTGCTCTGTCAACCTAGATTGACAGACGTGACGGAGACCAGCGACCTCGCCGACGCCGCCGCAGGGCCGGACCCCCGCACCGGCCTGCGAGCCGTGCGCGCCCTGCGACGGCTGCTGGAGCACCTCGAGGAGACCCAGGTCGACCGGGCCCGCGACCAGGGCTGGTCCTGGGCGGAGATCGCCGGGGTGCTGGGCGTCAGCAGGCAGGCCGTCCACAAGAAGCACGGGCGGCGGACCGGCTGACCGGGCGCACACCAGTCGGACGGCCGCGAGCGGTCCGCGACAGAGGAGGATGCGATGTTCGAGAGGTTCACCAGGCCGGCCAGGACCGTGGTCGAGTCCGCAGCGTCGTACGCCCGGGAGGCCGCTGCTCGCGAGACCCGACCTGAGCACCTGCTCCGGGGGATCCTGGACCAGGAGCACTGCCTGGCCGTGCGGGTGCTCGAGGATGCCGGCGCACCCGCAGAGAGGCTGCGGGCACGCCTCACCGACCTGCAGCAGCAGTACGTCGACGGGCTCGACGCCGACGACGCCGAGGCGCTCCGGGTGATCGGGATCGACCTCGGCGAGGTCGTCCGCAGGATCGAGCGCCTGGGACCACGTCCGCCCGGCCGGACCCGACCCCGATTCTCCCGCGCTGCGAAGAAGGTGCTCGAGCTGTCGTTGCGCGAGGCGTTGGCGATGCGGCACAACTACATCGGCACCGAGCACCTCCTGCTCGGGCTGGCGCGCGCCGACGACCGGGTCGTGAGCGACGCGCTCGGGGCCTTCGGGCTGGAGAGCCGGATGCTGCGTGAGGCGGTCGCAGAGGCGCTGCGCAGGGCCGGCTGAGGCGGCACGGTCCTCACAGGAACTCCAGGGGGTCGAACTCGTCGATGGGGATGATCCGCACCCGCGGCAGCCGGTCGGTGAACGCGTGCACGTCGTACTCGAGGTCGAAGATCTCCAGGCCGCCGGCCACCAGCGGCGCGAACTCGTGGTTGCGGAACTCGGTGAAGCCGATGACGCCGACCCGCCGGCCGTCGAGCAGGCCGCCGACGCCCTCCACGAAGTCGCCGTCGTTGCTGACCAGCAGGACGTCGCCGCTGCGGCTCTCGAGCGCCGACATGGTGCGCTGGATCGCCATGTCGACGACCTTCTCCGACGAGGACCCCGACAGCGGCACCGGCCGGTAGCCCATGGACAGCAGCGCCTGCACGAAGGTCATCGGGAGCTCGGTGTTGGCGGCGAGGAAGAACAGGCCGACGACGTCCTGGGCCCAGTGGTCGCGCGCGAACTGCAGCAGGCGATCCCAGCGGGGACGCTCGTCCGGGCGTGGGCGGCGGCCGAGGATGGAGGAACCGAGCGTGGCGTCGATGTTCTCCCCGTCGACCAGGACGTACGTCGTCCCGGACACGTCCCCGCTGCGGGCCTCGCGGATGTCCATGACAGCGACCCTACGGGTCTTGCGGGGCCCTCGGGAGAACTCGCGGACGGACGCCGGGGCCGAGGTGCGGGCGGACCTGCCGAAGCCGGGTGGTTCGATGACCTCATGAGCGACTACCAGCCGTCCGAGGACCGCTACGACTCGATGGACTACCGCTTCTGCGGCCGGAGCGGGCTCAAGCTGCCGGCCGTGTCGCTGGGGCTGTGGCAGAACTTCGGCACCGACCGCCCGGAGGAGACCCAGCGAGCCGTCCTGCGGCGAGCGTTCGACCGCGGCGTCACGCACTTCGACCTCGCCAACAACTACGGGCCGCCCTACGGCCGGGCGGAGGAGAACTTCGGGCGCTACCTGCGCGACGACTTCGCCGGGCTGCGTGACGAGCTGTTCATCTCCAGCAAGGCGGGCTACGACATGTGGCCCGGTCCGTACGGGCAGGGCGGCGGCTCGCGGAAGTACGTCCTGGCCTCGCTGGACCAGTCCCTGGAGCGGATGGGTCTGGACTACGTCGACCTGTTCTACAGCCACCGCTTCGACCCCGAGACGCCGGTCGAGGAGACGATGATGGCGCTCGACCGGGCGGTGCGGTCCGGGAAGGCGCTGTACGTCGGCATCTCCTCCTACTCGGCCAAGCGGACCCGCGAGGCGGCCACCATCGCCCGCGAGCTCGGCACGCCGCTGCTCATCCACCAGCCGTCGTACTCCCTGCTCAACCGGTGGATCGAGACCGACCTGCTCGGCGAGCTCGAGCAGCAGGGGATGGGCTGCATCGCGTTCTCGCCGTTGGCGCAGGGGCTGCTCACCGACCGCTACCTCGACGGGGTGCCGCCGGACTCCCGCGCCGCCCGGGGCGAGAGCACCATCCCTCCCGAGCACCTGAGCGACGCGACGCTGGGGCACGTCCGGCGGCTCAACGAGATCGCGCAGCAGCGCGGTCAGAAGCTCGCCCAGCTGGCGCTGCAGTGGGCGCTGCGGGACCCGCGGATGACCTCGCTGGTGATCGGGGCGTCGTCGGTCGAGCAGCTCGACGCCAACCTCGACGCGCTCGACGCCCCGCCGCTGAGCGAGGAGGAGCTGACCGCGATCGACGCGGACGCCACCGAGGCGGGGATCAACCTGTGGGCGGGTGCGACCGCGGACTGAGGACCGGTTCCGCGCAGGTCGACTGGCACAACCGCCCCTGAGGCGCCCCGCGGGCGGCCTGCCGCCGGTTGTGCCGGTCGACCTGCGTGCGGCGGACAAATCGGCTGGCCGCCCGGCGGCTGGATCGGGGAGACTGGCCGCGTGGGACACGTGGACGTCGCCGGGGTGCGCTACGAGCTGCCGGACGGGCGCGTGCTGCTCGACGACGTGTCGTTCCGGGTCGGCGAGGGCGCCAAGGTGGCCCTCGTCGGGGCCAACGGTGCAGGGAAGACGACCCTGCTGCGGATCATCACCGGCGACCTGGTGCCGCACGCCGGTGCGGTGACCCGCAGCGGCGGCCTGGGGGTGATGCGGCAGATGGTCGCTGCCGGTCTGGACACCGCCACCGTGAGGGACCTGCTGCTGTCGGTGTCCCCGGCCCGGGTGCGCGCGGCCGCCGGGGCGGTCGACGCCGCGGAGCTCGCGATGATGGACGCCGACGACGAGAAGACCCAGATGCGCTACGCCGAGGCGCTGGCGGAGTGGGCGGACGCGGGGGGCTACGACATCGAGGTCGTCTGGGACGTGTGCACGACGGCTGCGCTCGGCGTACCGTTCGAGCGCGCGCAGCACCGCGACCTTCCCACGCTGTCCGGTGGGGAGCAGAAGCGGCTGGTGCTCGAGTTCCTGCTCCGCGGCCCCGACGAGGTGCTGCTGCTCGACGAGCCTGACAACTACCTCGACGTGCCCGGCAAGACCGGGCTCGAGCAGCGGATCAACGACTCCGCCAAGACCATCCTGTACATCAGCCACGACCGCGAGCTGCTGGCGAACACCGCGACGCGGGTGGTGACCGTGGAGCTGGGGGCCGCCGGCAACACCGTGTGGACCCACCCGGGTGGGTTCTCCTCGTACCACGACGCGCGCCGGGAGCGCTTCGCGCGGTTCGAGGAGCTGCGCCGGCGCTGGGACGAGGAGCACGCCAAGCTGAAGGCGCTGGTGCTGCGCTACAAGATCAAGGCCGAGTACAACGACGGGCTGGCGTCGCAGTACCGCGCTGCCCAGACGCGGCTGCGCAAGTTCGAGGAGGCCGGTCCGCCGCAGGCGATCCCCCGCGAGCAGTCGGTGACGATGCGGCTCCGCGGCGGGCGGACCGGCAAGCGCGCGGTGGTCTGCGAGCGCCTCGAGCTGACCGGGCTGATGCGACCGTTCGACCTCGAGGTCTGGTACGGCGAGCGGGTGGCCGTGCTGGGGTCGAACGGCTCGGGCAAGTCGCACTTCCTGCGGCTGCTGGCCGGCGGTGGCAGCGATCCCGACGTGGAGCACCGGCCGGTCAGCGAGGTGCCGGTGTCCCCGGTGGAGCACACCGGCCGCGCCCGGCTGGGGGCTCGGGTCCGCCCGGGCTGGTTCGTGCAGACCCACGAGCACCCGGAGCTGCGCGGCCGTACGCTGCTGGAGATCCTGCACCGCGGCGACGAGCACCGGGACGGGATGCCGCGGGAGCCCGCCGCCAGGGCACTGGACCGCTACGAGCTGGCGCACGCCGCCGAGCAGCGCTTCGAGTCGCTGTCCGGCGGCCAGCAGGCGCGGTTCCAGATCCTGCTGCTGGAGCTGTCCGGGGCCACGCTGCTGCTGCTCGACGAGCCCACCGACAACCTGGACGTGGAGTCCGCGGAGGCACTGGAGGAGGGGCTGGCCGCCTTCGACGGCACGGTGCTCGCGGTGACCCACGACCGCTGGTTCGCGCGCGGGTTCGACCGGTTCCTGGTCTACGGAGCGGACGGCGCGGTCTTCGAGTCCGACGGGCCGGTGTGGGACGAGGGGCGCGTGCAGCGGGCCCGCTGACCCTCGTCGGCCTCGGCGCCTTGGCGGGTCGGGTCAGACCGCCAGGCCCCGGACCTGGAGCGCGGGTCGCAACGGCTCCCTGCCGGTGAAGTGGATCGCGTCCATTCCCGCGGCAGCGGCTGCGGCGACGTTGGCTGCGGAGTCGTCGACGAACACGCACTCCTGCAGCGGCCGGTCGATCCTGCGGCGCAGCACGTCGAACACGTCAGGGTCGGGCTTGGCCAGACCTTCGTCGGCCGAGACCACGATGTCGTGGAACAGGCCGAGGAAGTCGAAGCGCTGCAGCGCGTGCGGGAACAGCTCGGTGGACCAGTTCGTCAGTGCGTACAGAGGCACTTCCGCCGCCGCGAGGTCACGCAGCACCGCGACGTTCTCCTCCAGCGGCCCGAGCAGGCTGAGGCCGAAGTGAGCGCGGTACGACCTCGCGTGCCGGTGCCAGTGTGGGTGGGTTCTCGCCAGCTCGTCCTCCGCCTCCGCCCACGAGCGGCTGCCGGTGTCCTGCATGTGGTTCCACGCCAGGAAGTCGAAGTCGTCCGCAGCCAGGAAGCGGGTCGCCTCCTCCGAGCCGACCCCCCGCGCGACCGCCGGGTGCGGGTCCCACCGGATCAGCACGTTGCCGAGGTCGAACACGACTGCCGTGGGTGGCGTGCTCATCGCGCCGTGCTCATGGCGCCGCACGCCCGGGACGCGGGTCAGCGCGGCCGTCCGCCGTACTCCCCATGGAGGTCTGTCGCTCCCCATGGCACACGGCCCATGGGAAGCGTCGAACGTCCTGCATCCCCTGGTAAACCGGCGGTCAGGCCCACCGCTCGGAGGCGGGCACGAAGTCCAGGGTGCGTGCGCCGGTGTAGATCTGCTTGGGACGGGCGATCTTCTGCTCCTTGTCCTGCACCAGCTCCAGCCACTGCGCCAACCAGCCCGGGGTGCGGCCGATCGCGAACAGAACCGTGAACATCTCCGGCGGGAACTGCAGCGCCTCGTAGATCAGGCCGCTGTAGAAGTCCACGTTCGGGTAGAGCTTGCGCTTGACGAAGTACTCGTCCGCCAGCGCGATCCGCTCCAGCTCCTGCGCGATCTCGAGCAGCGGGTTCACCCCGGTCACCTCGAAGACGTCGTCGCAGGCCTTCTTGATGATCTTGGCGCGGGGGTCGAAGTTCTTGTAGACCCGGTGGCCGAAGCCCATCAGCTTCTCGTCGCCGTTCTTGACGCCGTCGATGAAGGCCGGGATCTTGTCGACGGAACCGATGCGGCGCAGCATCTTGAGGACCGCCTCGTTCGCGCCGCCGTGCAGCGGGCCGTAGAGCGCGGCGATGCCCGCGGCCGTCGCGGAGTAGGGGTCCACCTGGCTGGAGCCGACCGACCGGACAGCGTTGGTCGAGCAGTTCTGCTCGTGGTCGGCGTGCAGGATGAACAGCACGTCGAGCGCCTTGACCAGCCGCTCGTCTGCCTCGTACTTGCCCTCGCTCATCTTGAACAGCATGGCGAGGAAGTTGGCGGCGTAGCTGAGGTCGTTGTCGGGGTAGACGTAGGGCTTGCCCTGCGCGTGGCGGAACGCCCAGGCTCCCAGCGTCGGCATCTTGGCGATCAGCCGGACGACCTGCATGTGCCGGTTGTCGGAGTCCGAGATGTTGCGCGACTCCGGGTAGAACGTCGACAGCGCGCCGACCGAGGCCAGCAGCATGCCCATCGGGTGCGCGTCGTAGCGGAAACCCTCCAGGAACTCGCGGACGTTCTCGTGCACGAAGGTGTGGTAGGTGATGTCGTGCACCCAGGCGTCGTACTGCTCCTTGGTGGGCAGCTCACCGTAGACCAGCAGGTAGGAGACCTCGAGGAAGTTCGAGTGCTCCGCGAGCTGCTCGATGGGGTAGCCGCGGTACTCCAGGATGCCTTTCTCGCCGTCGATGTAGGTGACGGCGCTGCGACACGACGCGGTGTTGACGAATCCCGGGTCGTACACCGCGAGCCCCGGCTCCCCGTCGGCGGCCTTGATGTTGCCGATGTCGGAGGCCTTGATGGTGCCGTCCTGGATGGGGACGTCGTAGGACTCGCCGGTGCGGTTGTCGCGGATGGTGAGCGTGTGGCCCGAGGCGTTGGCGGCGTCGACGCCGGAGTTGACGGTGGTGGACTCGCGGGTGGAGTCGGTGCTCGACTCTCCGCTGCTGGACGCAGTGTCGGTGCTCTCGGTCACGTCGGCTCCTTGCTTCGGGTCCCGGCCGTGCCGGCGTCGGGCGCGTCGGGAAAGGATCGGTGTGCAGCGATAACATAGGCCCGTAACCTGTGCAGGTCGACGTCGGGCCCGTTTTGACCTCGAGTGCGCGCCCCGCGTAAACTCGGGCGTCACGGCTGCCTCCGTGCGGCTTCGAGCGTGTCCGGCTCCTCCGCGGACCTCACTCGGACCCGTCCCGGGGCGCCCGGCTCCTGCCGACGAACCGACCAGGGGCCGAGAGCTCGCCCCGGCCCCATCGCAGCAACCGAGAGCACAACAGAGAGTAGTGGAACGTGCGTACGTACAGCCCGAAGCCCGCTGACATCCAGCGCGAGTGGCACGTCATCGACGCCACTGACGTGGTGCTCGGCCGGCTCGCCGTGCAGGTCGCGACCCTGCTGCGCGGCAAGCACAAGCCCACGTTCGCTCCGCACATCGACGGCGGCGACTTCGTCATTGTCGTGAACGCCGGCAAGGTCTCGCTCTCGGGGGACAAGCCGACCAAGAAGCTCGCCTACCACCACTCCGGCTACCCCGGTGGCCTGTCCTCGATCCCCTTCGGCGAGCTGCTCGAGAAGGACCCGCGCCGCGCGATCGAGAAGGCAGTGTGGGGGATGCTGCCGAAGAACCGGCTGAGCCGGCAGATGCTCGGCAAGCTCAAGGTGTACGCCGGACCTGACCACCCGCACCAGGCCCAGCAGGCCAAGCCGTTCGCGATCACCCAGATCGCCCAGTAGCAACAACGGGTGGCCGGCGCGGCGACAGCGTCGGCTCGGCGCCCCACCGGCCGAGACAGCCGCCCGGCGAGACGACAGCAGCACCCCCAGCGAGACACACAGCGAGGAACACGCGTGACTGACACCAGCGGCCCGGCGGCCACCACCTCGAGCACCAGCGAGGACACGGGGGCCGAGGAGACCTACGTGGCCAACGAGCAGGGCGTCGCCTACAGCTCGGAGAGCGCCCCGTCGGCCGACGCCGCCCCCCGGCCTGCGACCATCGCACCGGCGAATGCGACCGGTCGACGCAAGGAGGCTGTGGCCCGCGTCCGTCTGGTGCCCGGCTCGGGAGAGTGGATCGTCAACGGCCGCACGCTGGAGTCGTACTTCCCCAACAAGCTGCATCAGCAGGTCGTCAACGAGCCGTTCGTCAACACCGACCTCGTCGGGCGCTTCGACGTGGTCGCCCGCATCCACGGCGGCGGCATCACCGGCCAGGCCGGCGCCCTGCGGCTCGGGGTGGCACGCGCCCTCAACGCCATCGACGTCGACGCCAACCGTCCCTCGCTGAAGAAGGCGGGTCTGCTCACCCGCGACGCCCGCGTCATCGAGCGCAAGAAGGCCGGGCTGAAGAAGGCCCGCAAGGCGCCGCAGTACAGCAAGCGCTGAACGCGCGGTCGGACCGGCACAGCTGATGGGTCGTCTCTTCGGGACCGACGGCGTCCGCGGGCTGGCCAACTCCGCGCTGACCGCCGAGGTCGCGCTCGAGCTGTCCGTGGCGGCTGCGCACGTCCTGGGGGAGGCCGGAGCCTTCTCCGGTCACCGTCCGGTCGCCGTCGTCGGCCGCGACACCCGCATCTCGGGCCAGTTCCTCGAGGCGGCGGTCGTCGCCGGGCTCGCGTCGGCCGGGGTGGACGTGCTGCTTCTCGGCGTGCTCCCCACCCCGGGAGTCGCCTTCCTCACCGATGCGCTCGGAGCCGACCTCGGCGTGGTGCTGTCGGCCAGCCACAACCCGATGCCGGACAACGGGATCAAGTACCTCGCTCGAGGTGGGGTCAAGCTCGACGACGCGATCGAGGCCGCGATCGAGCAGCGGCTCCGCGAGCCGTGGGAGCGCCCGACCGGCGGCGGCGTGGGCCGCGTCTCGACGTACGACGCGGCCGTCACCGCCTACGCCGCCCACCTGGTCGCGACGGTCGGCCGGCACCTGGGCGGACTCCGGGTCGTGCTGGACTGCGCGCACGGCGCGGCCTGGCGCGCCGGACCGCTCGCGCTGCGCGAGGCCGGCGCCGACGTGGTGGCGATCTGCGCCGAGCCCGACGGGCTCAACATCAACGACGGCTGCGGCTCCACCCACCTCGACGTGCTGCAGCGGGCCGTCCTGGAGCACCGGGCCGACGTGGGCTTCGCCCTGGACGGCGACGCCGACCGGTGCCTGGCGGTCGACCACCTCGGCAACGTCGTGGACGGGGACCAGCTGCTGGCGGTCCTCGCCCTCGCCATGCGTGATGCCGGGACGCTCAAGGCCGACACCGTGGTGTCCACGGTGATGAGCAACCTCGGCTTCGTGCAGGCGATGCGTGCCGAGCAGGTCGGCGTGCGCCAGACCAAGGTCGGCGACCGCTACGTGCTGGAGGCGATGAAGGCCTTCGGCTACACGCTGGGCGGTGAGCAGTCGGGGCACGTGATCATGAGCGACCACGCCACCACCGGTGACGGGATCCTGACGGCGCTGCACGTCTTGGACCGGATGGCCCAGCAGGGCCGGCCGCTGGCCGAGCTCGCCGGGGTGATGACGCGGCTGCCGCAGGTCCTGGTCAACGTGCCGGAGGTGGACAAGGCCCGGGCGGACACCGACCCGGTGCTGGCCGCGGCGGTGGCCGAGGCGGAGTTCGACCTCGGCGAGGGCGGTCGGGTGCTGCTCCGGCCCTCCGGCACCGAGCCCCTGGTGCGGGTGATGGTGGAGGCCGGGACAGCCGAGCAGGCCGCGGCCGTGGCGGACCGCCTCGCCGACGTGGTGCGTCGCCGGCTCTCGTTGTCCTGAGGGGGACGCGACGTGAGCAGTGAGCCCTCCGACCGGCCCCAGCGGGCGTCGGCCGCCGCCTTCGACATCCGTCTGCTCGACCCCACGGACGCCGCCGCGCTGGCAGCCTGGCACCGGACCTACCACGACGCCCACGTCTTCGGGCTGGCGCACTCGACGCCGCGGCTGCTCGAGGAGGTGCGGGCGCTGCTGCTCACGGACAGCCCAGGGGAGCGGCGCCAGGCCTTCGCCGGGTACGTCGACGAGGAGCCGGTGGTCACCGGGATGCTCGAGCTGCCCCTGATGGACAACCTGGAGACCGCTCAGGTGATGCTGGCGACCCGCCCCCGGTCCCGTGGTCGGGGGTTCGGCTCGGCGATGCTCGAGCACCTGGTGTCGCTGGCCGGTCAGCACGGCCGGCGCACGCTGCAGTGCGAGGCCTCCTGGGACTACGACGCGCCGGCCGACGGCGCGGGAACGCCTGGCGCGGACTTCCTCACCGCGCGCGGTTTCCGCTTCGCGCTCGTCGACGTGAAGAGGGTCCTCGACCTGCCCGTCAACGAGGAGCTCCTCGACCGGTTGCAGCAAGAGGCAGCGCCGTACAGCGCCGGCTACACGCTGCGGCACTTCACGGGACCGGTGCCCGAGGACATCCTCGAGGGCTACGGCGCGCTGGTCGGCTCGCTGATGGACCAGGCACCCAAGGGGGAGCTGGAGATCGAGGCCGAGGTGTACGACGCCGCGCGGATCCGGGCCGACGAGCAGGTGATGGCGGCGGCGGGACGCCGTCGGCACGCCACCGTGGCGACGACAGCGGACGGCGAGCTGGTCGCCTACTCGGAGCTGGCCGTGCCCGCGCACGACCCCACCCGCGCGTTCCAGTGGGGCACGCTGGTGCGCCCTGACCACCGCGGGCACCGGCTGGGGCTGGCGACCAAGGTGCACAACCTCCGCACGTTCCAGGCCGCCGAGCCCGGGCGGACCGAGGTGGTGACCTGGAACGCCGAGGTGAACCGGCCCATGGTCGCGGTCAACGAGGCGCTGGGCTTCCGGCCCGTCGGCCGCCTGGGGGAGTTCCAGAAGCGGCTTTGACGGGCCTCAGCCGTGCACGCGTGCGTGCGGCGGCGGTCCCGGGTCGTCCTCGACGGGCTCACGCTCCCCGGAGCGCAGGAACTCCAGCTGGGCGCACACCGCTGCGCCGGCGAAGAACGCGATCGAGCTGAGCAGTGACCACAGCAGCAGCGCGAAGATGCCGGCGAGCGGCCCGTAGACGTCGCCGAAGGACCCACTGAGGTGGATGTACGCCGCCAGCAGGCCGGAGGCGACCAGCGCCAGCGCGACGGCCACGCCGGAGCCGAGCGCCAGCCAGGACAGGGCGGGCTGCCGGCGCCGCGGGGAGTGGTCGAGCAGCACGGCGATGGTGAAGACCAGCAGCAGCACGCCGACCGGCCAGCGCGCGACGTTCCACAGGTCGCCGGTGGTGTCGGACCAGCCGTAGTGCTCCTGCATCGCGTCCGCGAACGATCCGCCGGCGACGAGCAGCAGGAAGCCGAGCCCCACCGGGGCGGCGAGGACGGCGGTGAGCACCAGCGCCCGCCCGTACTTCAGCTTCGCGACCCGGTCGCGGCGGATCCCGTAGATCCTGTTGGTGCCGCGCTCGACCTGGCCCATCGCCGTGGTCATCGACAGGAACGAGATGAGGAGCCCCACCGCGAGCGCGATCTCGCCCGCGCCGTCCGCGCTGCCGCCGACGGCGGTGGCCAGGGCGTCACGCGACCCGCCGCCGGGGGAGAGCCGCTCCACGGTCTGTCCGAGGACCCGGGAGGGCCGCTCCTCGTCGATGTCGGCTGCCAGTCCGGACAGCGCGAGCAGGAACGGCACCACGGAGAGGGCGACCTGCAGCGCCAGCGCCCGGCTGTGGCTGAACCCGTCGGCGTAGCGGAACCGGAGGAACGAGTCCAGGAGCAGCCGGCGCAGGCCGATCCGACGGGACAGGTGCCAGGCGTCCTCGGCGTCCAGCTCGTCACCGTCCATCTCGGTGGTCACGGGGACGACCCGAGCGGTGGTCACGACCGCAGTGTCGCAGACCGGCGCGGGCGGTCTCGACGGGCTCTGCCGACGGTGGCGTCAGAGCTTGCGGAGCCGGACGAAGCGCACCGAGTGGTCCGCGGCCTTGCGCAGCACCAGGGTCGCGCGCCCGCGGGTGGGCTGCACGTTCTGCTTGAGGTTCGGCCCGTTGACGCTGTCCCAGATCCGGTCGGCCTCCGTGGTCGCCTCCTGCTCGGTGAGGCCGCCGTAGCGGGCGAAGTACGAGGCCGGGTCGCGGAACGCGGTCTCCCTCAGCCGCAGGAAGCGGTCGACGTACCAGCGCCGGATGTCGTCGGTGGCCGCGTCGACGTACACCGAGAAGTCGAAGAAGTCGCTGATCGCCAGGCCGCTGCTGCCGTCGGCCCGCCCGCGCGCCGGTTGCAGCACGTTGAGGCCCTCGACGATCACGATGTCGGGGTGCGCGACGACGACCTTCTCATCGGGGACGACGTCGTAGGACAGGTGGGAGTACGTCGGCGCCTCCACCTCGTCCTTGCCCGACTTGATCTCCATGACGAACCGCAGCAGCGCGCGGCGGTCGTAGGTCTCCGGAAAGCCCTTGCGGCCGAGCAGGCCGCGCCGATCCAGCTCCGCGTTGGGGTAGAGGAACCCGTCGGTGGTCACCAGCGACACCGACGGGTGCGCGGGCCAGTGCGCGAGCATCTGCTGCAGCACGCGGGCGGTGGTCGACTTGCCCACGGCGACTGAGCCCGCGAGCCCGATCACGAAGGGGGTGCGCGGTGGTTGCGGCTGGTTGAGGAACTCGCCCTGGGCCCGGTGCAGGTGGTCGGCGCTCTCGGCGTACATGCTCAGCAGCCGGGACAGCGGCAGGTAGACCTGCTGCACCTCGTCGAGGTCCAGCTCGTCACCGAGCCCGCGGACCCGGTCGATCTCCTCCGAGCTCAGCGGCTGCGCGGTGGTCGCCGCGAGCGCCGCCCAGTCAGCCCGGTCGAGCTCGACGTACGGCCCGGGCTCCCGGTCAGCGACCCCGCCGCCGTACGTCGCGGAACGGCTCGCGGGTGAGCGACGGCTGGTCACGGGGGGAGTCTGACAGCACCGGCCGAACTGGACATCGGCGCGACCCTTTGCAAGGCTGTCACCGGAGTGACGGCGCTCGGGATGAGATCCGGGGCTCTTCCGACCGTCAGCGGCGCAGCACTTGCCCAGCCTGCCGCCCCTGGGGGGCTCCGTGGTCGGGCATTGCCGGGGGCTATCGCTACGGGGGCTTGGATGGATCGATCGCTGGTTGCACTGCCGGGTGTGAGGGGAGCGACCCGCCGCGGCGTCGGTCCCGTCGAGGTCGGCGGGGGTGTCGCAGGTGCCTGAGCTCACCACTGCCGAGACGCTGGTCCTGGATCTGGTCATCGCTCGCTGCCGCCTCGGGGTGATGCGTCCGGTGTTCGAGTCGCGCCTGTGGATCAAGCCGCAGCTGGACTCCCTGGCCCACCGAGGGCTGCTGACCTGGCACTTCGACGACAACGCTGACTTCCAGGTCACCCCGACCCAGGAGCTGCTGGAGGTCATCGGAGCTCGCCCTCCCGTCCTGTCCGACGCTCGACAGCGCGGGGTCCGCGTGATCGGCGGATGACCCGGTCGCTGCACGTGGGCGACGAGACGCTGCGGCGTCACCTGCACCTCCACTCGATCGACGACCCTGGTGCTGGTCTCGAAGTCGGTCGATCCCAGTACGCGGTCGGCTGCCGGCTGTGACCGTCCAACCGAAGGAGTCCTTCTCGTGAAGTGGCGAAAGTACGGGGCCCTGAGCCTCACGAGCGGCCTGGTCGCTGCGATGTTCGTCGCCCTGTGGGGCACAGCGTCCAGCGCAGCCACGCCCATCACCGTGGGTAGCGGGAGCTCCAGCGTCACCGGCGTGGACGTGACCCGGACGAGCAATGCGCTGGTCAAGTACACGCCGGCCTACGGGGCCTCGACGCGCACCAACACGTACGGGTTCGAGGCGGCCGTCGTGGGTGGCAAGGTCACCCAGGTCGCCAACGGGGTCGGCAACATGGCCATCCCCTCCAACGGGTTCGTGCTCAGCGGGCACGGGACCCAGCGCACCTTCCTCTCGGTGAACGCGAAGGTCGGCGTGACCGTCTCCGAGGGCGGAACCACCCCGCCCCCCTCCGGTGGCACCCCTGAGACCGCCTCCCGGGTGACGCTCGGCGGCCCCACCACCACGCGAGCCATCAGCGCTCACAACGTCCGGCGGCTGAGCAACCAGCTCATCCGCTACACCCGGGCCTGGGGTGCCACGACGGACCAGAACGCGTTCGGCTTCGAGGCCGCCGTCCTGAACGGCAGGGTCACGCAGGTCGCGGACCGGGTCGGCAACCTGGCCATCCCGGACGGCGGCTACGTGCTGTCGGGCCACGGAACCGAGGCGACGTGGCTGCGCGCCAACGCGAGGGTGGGCGTCACCGCGGTGCTCGACACCGACAACGCGCCCGTCCCCTCCCCGACCCCCACTCCCACTCCGCCGCCGACCGGCGGTGTGCCGTCCGATGCCCTGCTGCCGGACCTGATGGTGCACAAGCTCGACCGGACCATCAACCAGGACCCGTCGGGCAATCACGGCTTCTTCATCACCAACACAGGCGGCCAGAAGCTGCTCAAGTTCCCCGCGATCACGGCCAACGTCGGTCGGGGTCCGCTCGAGATCCGGGGCACGCGGTCCAGCACGGCGGCGACCGACTGGGTGGGACGCCAGGTCGTGACCGGAGCCAACGGCGCCAAGACGACGCTCGGTGACTCCGGGGCATCGTTCTACTTCGCCGGCGACGGGCACAACCACTGGCACATCCGCGACTTCGACAAGTACGAGATCCTCGATGCCGCCGGTACCAGCCTCAAGCTCGGGGAGAAGCACGGGTACTGCTTCGAGGACAACACCAGCAGGGACAGCACCTGGAGCGTGACGCCCGCCGGGCCGCAGCCCGCCAGCCCCGTGTTCGCCAACGCCACGTCCTGCGGGAACAACCAGCCCAACGCCACCAGCATCGTGCACGGCCTCTCCGTCGGCTGGGCGGACACCTACCCGTCGTCGCTTCCCGACCAGGCCATCGACATCACCGGCCTTCCGGACGGCACGTACACGATCCGCGTGACCGCCGACTGGCAGGGCTTCTGGAGGGAGACGAACGACGCCAACAACGTCGCCACGACCGTCGTCCGGATCGCCGGCAACACCGTGACCTTCGTGTCCGCCAACACCGGACTCTGACGGTCCACAGCCTGCCGCCCGGGTGCGCGAGAGCCGCCCACCCGGGCAGCGGGCTGACCGCGGCCTGCTCGCGCGGTGCCGCATCCATCGCGTGGCACCGGGCTTGTCGAGGCACGAGCGCGCGAGCGCGTCGATAGGATGAGCACCATGTGTGGAATCGTCGGGTACGTCGGGCCGCAGCGCGCCGAGGGCGTCGTCGTCGAGGGCCTACGTCGCCTGGAGTACCGCGGCTACGACTCGGCGGGCGTCGCGCTCGTGCACGACGGAGCGATCGCGTGGGACAAGCGCGCCGGCAAGCTGGCGAACCTCGACAAGTCCCTCGCCGACCAGCCACTGCCACCGTCGACCACCGGCATCGGGCACACCCGCTGGGCGACGCACGGCGCCCCGAACGACCGCAACGCGCACCCCCACCTGGGCGCCAGGGGCCGGGTCGCCCTGGTGCACAACGGCATCCTCGAGAACTTCGCGGCGCTGCGCGAGGAGCTGGAGCAGCAGGGCCACGAGCTGCGCTCCGACACGGACACCGAGGTGGCCGCTCACCTCGTGGAGTGCGCCGTGGACGAGGGCGCGACGCTGACCGAGGCGATGCAACAGGTCAGCGGGCGGCTGGCCGGCGCGTTCACGCTGGTGGCGGTGGACGCCCACGACCCCGACCGGGTGGTGGCCGCGCGCCGCAACTCGCCGCTGGTCGTCGGAGTGGGCCAGGGCGAGAACTTCGTGGCCTCCGACGTGGCGGCCTTCATCGAGCACACCCGCGATGCGCTCGAGCTCGGCCAGGACCAGGTGGTCACGATCAGCCGGGACGCGGTGGCGGTCACCGACTTCGACGGCCGGCCGGCGCAGGCACGGCCGTACCACGTGGACTGGGACCTCTCGGCCGCCGAGAAGGGCGGCTTCGACTGGTTCATGCGCAAGGAGATCCACGAGCAGCCCGGCGCGATCGCCGACTCCATGCTGGGTCGTCACGACGCCGCGGGCGCGCTGCAGCTCGACGAGCTGCGGATCAGCGAGGACGAGCTGCGCGGCGTGGACAAGATCATCCTGGTGGGCTGCGGCACCGCGAACTACGCCGGCATGGTTGCCAAGTACGCGATCGAGCACTGGACCCGCATCCCGTGCGAGGTCGAGCTGGCCCACGAGTTCCGCTACCGCGACCCGATCCTCACCCGCGACACCCTGGTGGTGGCGATCAGCCAGTCCGGGGAGACCGCGGACACGCTGATGGCGATCCGGCACGCCCGGGGTCAGCGGGCCAAGGTGCTGGCGATCTGCAACACCAACGGCTCGACGATCCCGCGGGAGTCCGACGCGGTGATCTACACCCACGCCGGGCCAGAGATCGGGGTGGCCTCGACGAAGGGGTTCATGACGCAGCTGGTGGCCTGCTACCTGCTCGGTCTCTACCTCGCCCAGGTCCGTGGCACGAAGTACGGCGACGAGATCGCGGCCGTCGTACACGAGCTCGAGCAGATGCCTCGGCACGTGCAGAGGCTGCTCGACGCGGCCGACCGGGTGCACGACCTGGCCGCCGACCTCGGCGACGCCCGGTCGGTGCTCTTCCTCGGGCGGCACGCCGGGTTCCCCATCGCCCTGGAGGGTGCGCTCAAGCTCAAGGAGCTCGCCTACATCCACGCCGAGGGCTTCGCGGCCGGTGAGCTCAAGCACGGGCCGATCGCGCTGGTCGAGCAGGGGCTTCCGGTGTTCTGCGTGGTGCCGCCGCAGGGCCGCGACATGCTGCACGACAAGATGGTCAGCGGCATCCAGGAGGTCCGCGCCCGGGGCGCGCGCACGATCGTGCTGGCCGAGGAGGGCGACGAGGAGGTCACGCCGTACGCCGACGACCTGATCCGGCTGCCGCGCGTGCCGACCCTGCTGCAGCCCATGGTGGCCGTCGTGCCCCTGCAGCTGTTCGCCTGCGAGCTGGCCAGCCAGATGGGCAACGACGTGGACCAGCCACGCAACCTCGCCAAGTCCGTGACGGTCGAGTAGCGCCCCCGTGCCCGTGCTGGGCGTCGGCATCGACGTCGTCGACATCGCCCGCTTCGGGGAGACCCTCCAGCGCACCCCCGCGATGCGCGGCCGGCTGTTCACCGCCGCCGAGCTCGAGCGGCCGCTGGCGTCGCTCGCCGCGCGCTTCGCCGCCAAGGAGGCGCTCGCCAAGGCACTGGGCGCCCCCAACGGAATGGGCTGGCTGGACGCCGAGGTCGTCAACGCCCGCACCGGCGACCCGCGCCTCGAGCTCCGCGGCTCCGTCCTCCGGCGGGCGGAGGAGCTGGGCGTCGCCTCGGTGCACCTGTCCATGTCCCACGACGCAGGCATCGCCTCGGCGGTCGTGGTCCTCGAGGCCTGAGCGACGTTGCGCTCGCCGCCGCCCACGCGGCGAGCCGTAGCCGGGCATCGTGGTCCTAGGATCGCCGGATGCGACAGGCGCACACCGTGGAGCAGGTCCGGGCCGCCGAGCAGGTGCTGATGTCCCGACTGCCCGCGGGCACCCTGATGCAGCGGGCCGCGACCGGGCTCGCGCATGCGGTGCTCGACTATCTCGGCGGGGGGTACGGCGCTCGGGTGCTGCTGCTCGTCGGCGCGGGCGACAACGGGGGTGACGCGCTGTACGCCGGCGCTGTGCTGGCCCGGCGCGGGGTGCTGGTGCACGCTCTGCTCCTGGCTCCTGACCGCGTCCAGCCCGCGGCGCTCGGGGCGCTGCGTGGCGCCGGGGGCCGGGTGGTGTCGTCGGTGTCCGAGGCCCGCCGGCCGGACCTGGTGCTCGACGGCATCGTCGGCATCGGCGGGCACGGCGGCCTGCGTCCCGAGGCGACCGCCGCTCTCGCCGCGCTGGACGGGGTGCCGGTGATCGCTGTGGACACCCCGTCGGGGGTGGAGGTGGACACCGGCGAGGTCACCGGGGAGCACGTCCGGGCGGACCTGACGGTCACCTTCGGGACCCACAAGGTCGCGCACCTCGCCGACCCCGCGGCGCTCGCCTGCGGCGCCGTACATCTCGTGGACATCGGGCTGGACCTCCCCGCTCCGACTGCGACCGCCCTCCAGGAGGCGGACGTGGCTGCGCTCCTGCCCCGGCCCACCCCGGCGGCGCACAAGTACACGCGGGGCGTGGTCGGCGTGCGGGCCGGCTCGGCGCAGTACCCGGGCGCGGGCGTCCTCTGCGTCGCCGGGGCGAGCACGGGGCTGGCGGGGATGGTGCGCTACCTCGGCGGCGCCGCCGACCTGGTGCAGGCCCGGCACCCCGAGGTGGTGGTGGGGGAGGGTCGGGTCCAGGCCTGGGTGGTCGGCTCCGGAGGGGGCGCGGACGCCGAGCAGGCGCTGGCGGACGCCCTGGCCGACGAGGTGCCGGTGGTGGTGGACGCCGACGCGCTGAGCCACGTCACCGGCCCGCTCGGGGTGCCGGCCCTGCTGACCCCGCACGCGGGTGAGCTGGCCCGCCTGCTCGGGGCCGAGCGCGAGGAGGTGGAGGCACGGCAGCTGCACTTCGCCCGGCTGGCGGCGCAGCGGTACGACGCCGTGGTGCTGCTCAAGGGACGGCACACGCTGGTGGCTGCCCCGACCGGGGAGGTGCGCGCGACCACGGTCGGGCCGGCGTGGCTGGCCACCGCCGGGGCGGGAGACGTGCTGGCCGGGCTGTGCGGGTCCCTGCTGGCCGCAGGGCTGAGTCCGGACGACGCCGGCTCGGTGGGGGCGTGGGTGCACGGCGCCGCTGCCGTCGCCGCCGGGGAGGGTGGCCCGGTCACCGCGCCGGACGTGGCCGCCGCCGTGCCGGTGCTCTGCCGGTCCCTGCTCCGGCAGCCGGTGAGGTAGTGCACCCTCCGGAGACGGCAGAACCCGCGTTCCGTCACTGACCACCGGGCCGGCTCTGCGACAATCGCAGTCGTCATGACGCTGCCGGAGATGGAGTCCCGCGCCGAGGTCGTTGTCGACCTGGACGCGATCGCGGACAACGTGGCGACCCTGCGGCAGCGTGTCCCCGACGCGGCGATGATGACGGTCGTCAAGGCCGACGGCTACGGCCACGGCCTGGTGGAGTCAGCCCGCGCAGCTCGCGCCGGAGGCGCGGACTGGCTCGGGGTGGCGGTGCTCGAGGAAGCGCTCGCTCTGCGGGCCGCGGGCGACACCGGGCCGCTGCTGACCTGGCTCACCGTGCCGGGTGAGGAGCTGGCCCCCGGCGTCGAGGCCGGCGTCGACCTGACCGCCTACACCGTCCGGGAGCTCCGGGACGTCGCCGCGGCCGCCCGGCTCATCGGGCGCCGAGCGCGTGTGCAGCTCAAGGTGGACACCGGGCTCGGCCGCGGGGGGTCGGTCGCCGAGCAGTGGCCGTCCCTGGTCGAGGCAGCCGCCGACGCCGAGCAGTCCGGGTCGGTGCAGGTCACCGGCGTCTGGTCGCACCTCGCCTGCAGCGACGAGCCCGACCACCCTGCCAACGAGGAGCAGGAGAGGGCCTTCGCGCACGCGCTCCACGTCGTCGACGCCGTCGGCCTGGACCTGGAGGTGCGGCACCTGTGCAACTCGGCCGGCGCGCTGTTCCGGCCGGGAGCCGCCTATGACCTGGTGCGCTGCGGCATCGCGTCCTACGGGCTGTCTCCCGCTCCCCAGGTGGTCACCGGGGGCGACCTCGGCCTGGTGCCCGCGATGACGGCTCGCGCCCGGCTCGCGATGGTCAAGCGGCTGCCCGCCGGAGCGGGAGTCTCCTACGGGCACACCTGGGTGGCCGCGTCCGACACCACGGTTGGCCTGGTCCCGGTCGGGTACGGCGACGGGGTGATGCGCGCTGGGTCGTCGACGGCCAGCGTGCTGGTCGGCGGTCGCCGGCGTCCGGTGGCGGGCCGGGTGTGCATGGACCAGATGGTCGTGGATCTCGGGGACGGCGAGCCGGAGGCGGAGGCCGGCGACGAGGTGGTGCTGTTCGGCACCGGCGAGAACGGCGCGCCCACCGCCCAGGACTGGGCGGAGGCGTGCGGCACCATCTCCTACGAGATCGTCAGCCGGATGGGGGGGAGGTTCCGGCGCAGGCACGTGTCCGCGCGGGGGCTGACCCGGGAAGGAGCACGGTGAGCAGGAGACGCTGGCTCGGTCTCGGTGCGGCCGGACTCGGCGCGACCGCTGCGGCGGTGGGTGCCGGGGTCGTCGTCGACCGCCGGGTCACCGAGTCCCGGCGCGCCGTCGCGTCCGACGCCGACCGGCTCGGCGGGCTGCGCGGCGACGCCGTCTCGGTGCGTACGTCCGACGGGCTGCTGCTGCACGCCGAGGTCGACGAGGCCGCGCCGTACTCCGAGGGCACCAAGAGCCGGATCGGCCCCCCACCCGGCGACCCCACCCTGGTGTTCGTGCACGGCTTCGCCCTGAACCTCGACTGCTGGGTCTTCCAGCGGCAGTACTTCCGCGGCAAGCACCGGATGGTGTTCTACGACCAGCGGTCCCACGGCCGCTCGCAGCGCTCGGACAACGAGCACGCCACCGTGGACCAGACCGGCGACGACCTGCTGCGCGTGCTGCAGGCGGTGGTGCCCGACGGGCCGGTGGTGCTGGTCGGGCACTCCATGGGCGGCATGAGCGTGATGGCGTTCGCGGAGCGGCACCCCGACGTCTTCGAGGACCGGGTGGTCGGTGCCGCCCTGATCTCGACCACCGCGGGCGGCCTGAAGACCCACCGGATCGTCAGCCGCCTGATCCCGGACCGGATCGGGGGCGAGCTGGGCCCCCGGCTGGTCGCCGCCCTGGCCAAGGCGCCCCGGCTCGTCGACGGCGTGCGCCGCCGGGGCTCGAACCTCGGGTTCCTGGTCGCCGACCAGTTCGCGTTCGGGTCCGACGTGCCGGACTCCTACGTCGAGCTGGTCGACACCATGCTGGCCGCCACGCCCTTCGAGGTACTGGCGCAGTTCTTCCCCAACTTCGACACCCACGACAAGTTCACCGCGCTCGAGAGCTTCGGTCGCGTCCCGACGTACGTCGTCACCGGCACCAAGGACCGCCTCACCGCCGTGGCGCACAGCCGCACGATGGCCTCCCGCATCCCGGGCGCCGTGCTGGTCGAGTGCCCCGGCGCGGGGCACCTGGTGATCCTGGAGCAGAGGGACCCCGTCAACGACGCGCTCGACGACCTGCTCGCCGCCGTCGAGCCGGGAGCGGCCTCGAGGGTCTCGTGAGCGGTCCTGCGGTGGCAGAGGTGGTGGCCGCCACCGCCGAGCAGACCCGGGCCGTCGGCGAGTCGCTCGCCGGAGTGCTGCGCCCCGGTGACCTGCTGCTGCTCACCGGGGACCTGGGAGCCGGCAAGACCACCTTCGCCCAGGGGCTGGGAGCCGGGCTGCGGGTGCGTGGCGACGTCACCTCGCCCACGTTCGTGATCTCCCGCGTGCACCCGTCACTGGGCGACGGGCCGGCCCTCGTGCACGTGGACGCCTACCGGCTCGGCGCCCTCCCCGAGCTCGACGACCTCGACCTCGACGCCTCGCTCGAGGCCGCCGTGACCGTGGTGGAGTGGGGCGCCGGTCTGGCCGAGGCGCTCGCCGAGGAGCGCCTGGAGGTGGAGATCCTGCGCGCGACTGGCGAGGAGCGGGGGGAGACGCGCACGCTGCGGCTGACCGGTGTCGGCCGGAGGTGGGACGAGGTCGACCTCGGCGCCGCGATCGGCCCCGGCGCGTAGCCTCGTCCGCGTGCTGCTCGCCTTCGACACCGCCACCCCGGCCGTCACCGTGGCCCTGCACGACGGTGAGCGGGTGGTGGCCGCACAGACCCGCCTGGACGCCCTGCGGCACGGTGAGCTGCTCGCCCCCGGCATCGCGGCCCTCCTGGAGCAGGCGGGGGTGCCGCGGCTGGACGTGACGGCCGTCGCCGTCGGGGTGGGCCCCGGCCCGTTCACCGGGCTGCGGGTCGGGCTGGTCACCGCGCGCACGCTGTCCCTGGCACTGCAGGTGCCCGTGTACGGCGTCTGCACCCTCGACGTGCTGGCCGCCCAGGCCGTCGACGAGAGGCATGGCACCCCGTTCCTGGTCGCCACGGACGCCCGTCGCAAGGAGGTCTACTGGGCGGCGTACGACGGAGCCGGAGCGCGTCTCGACGGTCCGCACGTGTCCAGGCCGGCAGACGTCGCCACGGCCGGTGACGTGGTGGGGAGCGGCGCACTGCTCTACCCGGACGCGTTCCCGCGTGCCCAGGGGCCGGCGCACCCGGACGCCGGCGTGCTGGCGCAGCTGGTCGTCGGGGAGCGGGCGGAGCTGCTGGACCCGGAGCCGCTGTACCTGCGGCGCCCCGACGTCGCGGCGCCCCGGCGACCCAAGCCGGTGTCGTGATCCTGCGCCCCGGGGAGGCCAGGGACGTGGCCGCCGTCGTGGCGCTGGAGCAGCGGCTGCTCGGCGCGGAGGCGTGGTCCGCGCGGTCCGTGCGGGAGGAGCTGCTCGGTCCTCGGCGGGTGGCCCTGGTGGCGTGCGACTCCGACGAGGTCGTGGGCTACGTCGTGACGGCCTCAGCTGGTGACGTGGTGGACCTGCAGCGGGTCGCCGTACGGCCCGACCGCCGAAGGTGCGGGCTGGCTGGACGGCTGCTCGCCGCGGCGCTCGAGCGGGCTCCGGGTGACCGGGTGCTGCTGGAGGTGAGCGTCGACAACCGGGGAGCGCTGGCGTTCTACGCCGCGGAGGGGTTCACCGAGATCGACCGACGGCCGCGCTACTACCGCGACGGGTCCGACGCAGTCGTCATGACGCGGCCGCTCGAGGGAGGCGGTGCCCCCTCTCGGCCGGGCAGCGGACCGACCCGCCCGCCAGGAACAATGCCGGCATGACCGACCAGCCGCTCGTCCTGGGCATCGAGACATCGTGCGACGAGACCGGCGTAGGGGTCGTCCGCGGGCACACGCTGCTCGCCGACGCGGTCGCCTCGAGCGTCGACGAGCACGCCCGCTTCGGCGGTGTGGTGCCGGAGGTGGCCTCGCGGGCGCACCTCGAGGCGATGGTGCCGACCCTCGAGCGGGCGTGTGACGAGGCCGGGATCGCGCTGCACGACGTGGATGCGGTCGCCGTGACCTCCGGCCCGGGTCTCGCCGGTGCGCTGCTGGTCGGTGTCGCGGCGGCCAAGGCGCTGGCGATCGGGCTCGACAAGCCGCTCTACGGGGTCAACCACCTCGCCGCCCACGTGGCTGTCGACCAGCTGGAGCACGGCCCGCTGCCGGAGCCCTGCATCGCGCTGCTCGTCAGCGGCGGGCACTCCTCGCTGCTGCGCGTCGCCGACGTCACCGGCGGCGGTGAGGCGGGTGACGGTGTGCAACCGCTCGGCGCCACCATCGACGACGCCGCGGGGGAGGCGTTCGACAAGGTGGCGCGACTGCTCGGGCTGCCGTTCCCCGGGGGCCCGCACATCGACCGGGCCGCCCGGTCCGGGTCGTCGGTGAGCATCGACTTCCCACGCGGCCTGACCTCGCAGCGCGACCTGGTCCGGCACCGGTTCGACTTCTCGTTCTCCGGGCTGAAGACGGCGGTGGCCCGCTGGGTGGAGGCGCAGGAGCGCTCCGGAGAGCCCGTGCCCGTGGCCGACGTCGCCGCGTCCTTCCAAGAGGCCGTCTGCGACGTGCTGACCCGCAAGGCCGTGGACGCGGCGGCCGCCGAGGGCATCGAGGACCTGCTGCTGGGCGGCGGGGTGGCGGCGAACTCCCGGCTGAGGGTGCTGCTCGAGGAGCGGGCCGCCGCACGAGGCATCCGGGTCCGCGTCCCCCGACCCGGCCTGTGCACCGACAACGGCGCCATGGTCGCTGCCCTCGGCGCCGAGATGGTGGCCCGCGGCCGCCGGACCTCACCGCTGGACCTGCCCGCCGACTCCTCCTTGCCCGTGACGTCGGTGCTGGCCTGAGCCCTGGCGTCGGTTTACCAGGGGATGCAGGACGTTGGGCACTCCCCACGGGTCACGGCCCATGGGGTGTGACAGTTCTCCATGGGGGGCTGTGCGACGGTCTCCGTACGGCGGGTCGGCGCGACGGCCAGCGGGGACGTCGTACGAGGTGGTGACGCCGGTGGTACGGCGACGCGCCGCACGCGCGGCCGAGCCGATAACGCGGGTTCTTCCCATGGGGAACGTGCACGTCCCATGGGCCGTGACCCGTGGGAGGCGCCAAACGTCCTGCATCCCCTGGTAAACCTGCAGCGATGGCGGACCTGCTGCTCGCGCTGCTCCTGATCGCTGCAGGGGCGGCTCTGCTGACCGCAGGGGCCGAGGCGTTCGCGGAGCACGTCGTCGGTGCGGCCTCCCGCCTGGGCACGAGCGTCGTGGGGCTGGGGCTGCTGCTGGCCGGGGCGGAGCCGGAGGAGGCGGTCACGGCGATGCTCGCCTCCGGGCAGGGGCACCCGGCGCTGGCCGCCGGGGACGCGGTCGGGGCCAACCTGGTCGTCCTCACCGTGGCCCTGGGCCTCGCTGCCCTGGTGACCCGGCTGCCGGTGGGCCTTCGGACCCTGCAGTACGGCGCCGCCGCGGCCGTCGCGGGGGCGGTGGCCTGGCTGCTGATGCGCAACGGGGTGCTCGGCCGCGGCGAGGGATTCGTGCTGGTGCTGCTCTACGCCGCCGGCGTCGCCTGGGTGTGGCGTCGTGAGCGGCAGCCGCCGCTGATCGGGGAGCTGGCCGAGCTCGCCGACGAGGCCGGACCGGACGTCGAGACAGGCGCCACGTGGGGCGGGGAGACGAGCGGCTCGGACCCCGAGCCTGACGACGCCGGCACCGGCCGGGCGCTGCTCATGGTGCTGCTCGGGCTGCTCGGCATGGTGCTCGGCGGGGCGCTCGCGGTGCGTGGAGCGGCCGGCCTGGTCGACGTCCTCCGCATCGGTGACTCCGTCATCGGGCTGACCGTGCTGGCGCTCGCCACGAGCGCCGAGATGGTCGCCCTGGTGTGGGCGGCCCGCCGCCGGGGCATCAGCGAGCTGGTGGTCGCCGGGGCGGTCGGCGCCGTCGCGTACAACGCCACCGTGACCCTGGGTCTCGCCGCCCTGGTGGACCCGCTGGTGCTCGGCCGGGCCAACCTGGTCGTGAGTGTCGCGCTGCTCACCGCCGTCCTCCCACTGGTGCTGCTGACCGCCCGTCGGTCGGGTGTCCTGCCGCGCCCGGTGGGGGCCTCGCTCGTGGTCTGCTACGTCGCGGCGGTCGGCCTGCTGCTCGCCCGCTAGCCTGCACGGGACGCGACGCCGGACGCGTGGCGCGACGCCAGGACGCGACGCCCGAGGGCTCGCGACGCAGACGCGACCTCGACCGGGGGTGCGCGGAGACGAGCGGAGGTAGCGATGCAGCAGGTGCGCGGTGTGGTCGCGAGGGGCAAGGGCCGGCCGGTCTCCCTCGAGACGGTGAACGTCCCGGACCCGGGCCCGGGCGAGGCCGTGGTCGACGTCCAGGCCTGCGGGGTCTGCCACACCGACCTGCACTACCGCGAGGGCGGGATCGCCGACGACTTCCCGTTCCTGCTCGGGCACGAGGCGGCCGGGATCGTGGAGTCCGTGGGCGAGGGCGTGGACTCGGTGGCACCGGGCGACTTCGTGGTGCTGAACTGGCGGGCCGTCTGCGGCACCTGCCGCGCCTGCGGCCGCGGCGAGCCGTGGTACTGCTTCGACACGCACAACGCCGCGCAGAAGATGACGCTGGAGGACGGCACCGAGCTGTCCCCGGCGCTGGGCATCGGCGCGTTCGCCGACAAGACGCTGGTGCACGCCGGACAGTGCACCAAGGTCGACCCCTCCGCTCGGCCGGCAGCCGTCGGGCTGCTCGGCTGCGGCGTGATGGCCGGGCTCGGGGCGGCCATCAACACCGGCAACGTGGGGCGGGGGAAGAGCGTCGCGGTGATCGGCTGCGGTGGGGTGGGCGCGGCCGCGGTGGCCGGCTCGCGGCTCGCGGGCGCCGGCACCATCATCGCCGTGGACCTGGACCCGCAGAAGCTGCAGTGGGCCACGGACTTGGGCGCCACACACACCGTGAACAGCTCCTCACAGGACGCCGTCGAGGCGATCCGGTCCTTCACCGGCGGCTTCGGCGCCGACGTCGTCATCGACGCGGTGGGCAACCCCGAGACCTGGAGGCAGGCGTTCTACGCCCGCGACCTCGCCGGCACCGTGGTGCTCGTCGGCGTGCCGGCCCCGGACATGAAGGTCCCCGACCTCCCGCTGATCGAGGTCTTCGGGCGCGGGGGGGCGCTGAAGTCCAGCTGGTACGGCGACTGCCTCCCCTCGCGCGACTTCCCCCTGCTCGTCGACCTCTACCAGCAGGGCCGCCTGGACCTCGACGCGTTCGTGACCGAGGAGATCGCCCTCGACGGCGTGGAGGCCGCCTTCGAGAAGATGCACTCCGGCGGCGTGCTGCGCAGCGTGGTGATCCTGTGACCGGCGCGCGGGTGGACCGCGCAGTCCTCTCCGGCACGTTCTCCCTCGACGGGGAGACCCATCAGGTGGACAACAACCTGTGGGTGGTCGGGGACGACACCGAGTGCGTGGTCATCGACGCCCCGCACGACGTGGACGGCATCCTGGCCGTCGTCGGCGACCGGACGGTCAAGGCCATCGTGTGCACGCACGCCCACGACGACCACGTCCGGGTCGCCCCGGCACTGCGGGAGCGTGTGCAGGCGCCGATCCTGCTGCACCCCGCCGACAGGCCGCTGTGGGAGCTCACCCACCCCGACGAGCTGTGGGACGCGGACCTGACCGACGGCCAGGAGGTGGACGTGGCCGGCACCACGCTCACGGTCCTGCACACCCCGGGTCACGCACCGGGCGGGGTCTGCCTGTACGTCGAGGAGCTCGGCTGCGTCTTCACCGGCGACACCCTCTTCAACGGCGGCCCCGGAGCGACGGGCCGGTCCTTCAGCGACCTCGACGCGCTGGTGCGCTCCATCCGGGACCAACTGTTCGCGCTGCCGGACGGTACCGTCGTTCACACCGGCCACGGTGAGGACACCAGCGTGGGAGCGGAGCGGGCGAACGTCCCGGGCGGAGCCGGACCCGTCACCTCATGAGATCGGTCACCAGGGACGGCGACGGGCGTGTCATCGCGGGGGTTGCGGGTATCGCCTCCCAGTGACTGCGACCTACCGCCTCCAGATGCACGCCGGGTTCCGGTTCGCCGACGCCGAGCAGGTGGTGCCCTACCTCGCCGACCTCGGGGTGACCCATCT
>DASQDP010000032.1:0-3528 GCA_035634095.1 Nocardioidaceae bacterium
GGCAGCCAGACTGGCCTTCCTCGGCCGCCACTGCGAGGCCCTGGAGGCCGCGTACGCAGCGGTCCGCGCTGAACCGCTGCGGGAGAGCGCTCACCGGACGGTGGTCCGGGTCCACCTGGCCCAGGGGAACCTGGCCGAGGCCCTCCGGGCATACGACTTCTTCCGGACGATGGTGGAGGACGAGCTGGGCGTGCCCCCGACCGAGCAGATGACCCGACTGGTCCAGGACATCCCGCGGCTCCGCCGGACCCTGGCCGCGGATCACCCACCTCCCGGAGGAGTCGTGATCCGATCCGGGGCGGTGGTCTCCTCGGGGGCGGGGCGACCTCCGACCTGACGCGTTTGCACCGATGAGCGGACACCGGCACGTCCGGCCTCTCCCGTCCCTCCACCGACCGGTGTCCGACCGGTACTCCTGCACCGGCCTCGTGGACAGCCGTGGCGGTGTCCGTGCGCCCGTGCTCCACCCGGCCGGGCCGGCCGTGGCCTCGCCCCGTCCGCGCACGGGCGTCGGGGACAGCACTCGGCCGGCTCCCCGATCGGTGGGCGACCCGGGGGAACGGCGGGTCGAGCGCGGGCTCGCGGCCGCCGCTCCGAGTGCTGCCTCGGGCGACGGTTGCCGGGATGGCCGGGCGTGATCCGGGTCCTGGGACGGAGAGCGTCCGGCGGGCACCCCGTCCGCGTCGGAGGGTCATCCCCACGCAGGACTGCGTCACGCAGCGTGATCTACCAACATGGGTCTTCGCACGTCGATCGCACGGCGCGGTCCTCGGACGGCGACCTCTGCAACGCTGCGTCGTACCCCGAGGGGAGATGACGTGGTCGACGACCCGAGTGCGGCACTGCTCATCCGCGTCTGGCGCGAAGGCGCCAGCGAGTTCCGGGCGCGGCTCCTCACCGTGCGAGGCGCCACCGCAGAGACGCCCGCAGAGGAGGTGACGGTCGCCGTGGCGTCACCCGGTGACGTGCTCGACGCCGTGCGTGTCTGGCTCGACGGCTTCGTCAGGGAGGCCACCAACCCCGACTGACGGTGACCCGCTGCCGGACGGCTGAGCGAACGGGGACTCCGAGCCTCCGACCGCCCGGCACGGGGGGCGTCAGGTTCTCCCGGGGCCGGCCCCACGTGCGATGAGAGCGGTGGCGATCCGCAGCTGCCCCCTGTGCACCCGGCCGCGTAGTGCTCGTGGAACAGCAGGGCGGTCAGTCCCGGCCGGCTGCGGACGCCCAGCTTGCCGAACACCGCCTTGACGTGGTCGCGGACGGTGTACGACGACAGCCACAGCGTGGCGGCGATCCCTGCGGTCGACAAGCCGCGTGCCAGCATCTCGGTGGTCTCGCGCTCTCGGGGGTCAGCTCGTGGGCCGCCACGATGAGCTGCACCCCCACCAGGGTCGTTGCGCACTCTCGGCCCCTCAGAACCCACCTCGGGTGCTGATGGCCTCGACGCCGCACTCGTCGGTGGACCCGGGCCGGCGAGACGGAGGGCTGCTCCCGACCCCGACAGCGGGACGCCGACCGCGCGCTGCGAGCCCGACCGCAGACCGTGACGACGACCCGGAGCGGTGTGCGGATCGAGGACCGAGGACGGGCCTGCACCGTGCTGTCCGGCTCGGCCGTGGTCGACTGCTCTGCCCGCAGAGCGGAGCCGATGCGACGCGGGCACGGTCCCCTCGCTCGCGGTCGATGGCTCCAGGCACCTCCAGATCACGACACGGCCCGTGGCCCGCTCCCGAACTCCCAGCTCGCGGAGTCGTCCCATGACCGTGCAGCTCTGGGCCATCGGTCCTCTCGGGCGCCGGAGACGTCGGTGTGCGCGGAGACGACAGGGGGAGAGCCATGACGGTGCTCTCGCGATGCCGGCGTGGAGCCACCGCGCTGCTGGCTTCGGTGGCCATGGTGGGGGTGGCCTTCGCGCCGACGGCGGCGGCCCAGCCTCCCGACGAGAACGACGGCTGGCAGATGGCCCCGCCGCCGCTGACGACACCGTGGACCGGCGAGGTCTCGCCGAGCAACGCGCTGCCGGAGTACCCGCGGCCGCAGCTGACGCGCCCCAGCTGGCAGAACCTCAACGGGGTGTGGCAGTTCGCCGGTGCCTCGGTGGGGGATGCGCCGCCCGTCGGCCAGGACCTCGCCGAGAGGATCCTGGTGCCGTACCCCACCGAGTCGGCCCTGTCCGGCATCGCGCGGCACGAGGACCACATGTGGTACCGGCGGACGTTCACGGTCCCCGAGTCCTGGCAGGTCGGGCAGGGGCAGCGGCTGCGCATCAACTTCGGGGCCGTGGACCACACGGCCACCGTGTGGGTGAACGGCACCGAGGTCGCCCACCACACCGGCGGCTACACCCGGTTCTCCGTCGACGTCACCGATGCCCTGATGCCCTCGGGTCCCCAGGAGATCGTCGTCGGAGTCGAGGACCGCACCGACGAGACGTGGCAGCCGGTCGGCAAGCAGCGGGACGTTCCGGACCGCGGCATCTTCTACACCAGCTCCTCCGGCATCTGGCAGACGGTGTGGATGGAGCCCGTCGCCGCGCGCGGGCACGTGGAGGACCTCGGCACGGCCACGGACGTCGACACGGACACGCTCACGCTGACCGTGGACACCGGCGGGGACGCGTCCGGCCTCACGGTCCGTGCCGTGGTCAGAGACGGCGACGAGGAGGTCGCGACCGTGGAGGGGGCGCCCGATCAGCCTCTGGACGTGCAGGTCCCCGACGCCGAGCTGTGGTCACCCGACCACCCGTTCCTGTACTCGCTGGACGTGACCGTGCTGGACGGCCAGCAGGAGGTCGACCAGGTGGGGTCCTACTTCGGCATGCGCGAGATCGGGACCGCCCGGGGCGCGGACGGCCGCCTCCGCATCACGCTGAACCACGAGATCCTCTTCCTGATGTCGACCCTGGACCAGGGCTTCTGGCCGGACGGCATCTACACCGCACCGACGGACGAGGCGCTGCGGTCCGACGTGGCCCAGACCAAGCGCCTCGGGTTCAACACCATCCGCAAGCACGTCAAGGTCGAGCCGGACCGCTGGTACCACGCCGCCGACACGCTCGGCGTACTCGTCTGGCAGGACATGCCGTCCATGCGGACGGGCGGGATCCCGCCGCCCGAGGCACAGGCCGAGTTCGAGCGTCAGCTGCACGAGATCGTCGACCAGAACGACAGCTGGACCTCGGTGATCGGATGGGTCCTGTTCAACGAGGGCTGGGGCGAGTGGAGCAGCGAGGCCACCGGGCGGATCGCCGACTCGGTCGCGGCCCAGGACCCCACCCGGCTGGTGAACGCCCACAGCGGCGTGAACTGCTGCGCCTCGCACGGCGACAGCGGCCGCGGCGACGTCATCGACTGGCACGCCTACACCGGTCCCGCGCAGCCCACGCCCGACGACCACCGCGTGGCGGTCGACGGTGAGCACGGTGGCTTCGGGCTCGAGGTGCCCGGCCACATGTGGTTCGGGGAAGGTGGCGCCTACCAGATGGCGCAGGACGAGGACGAGCTCACCAGGCTGTACGTGGAGAACCAG
>DASQDP010000033.1:0-6924 GCA_035634095.1 Nocardioidaceae bacterium
ATCCGCGACAGAGGCGTCCGGTGACCGAAGGCGGCCGTCACCCGGTCGAGGAAGATCGCGAGCAGGACGACCGCGAGACCGCCCTCGAAGCCCGAGGCGACGTCGAGCTGGGTCACCGCCCGCACGACCACGGCACCGAGACCGGCGGCGCCGAGCAGTCCGGCGGTGACGACCATCGACAGCGCCAGCATGATCACCTGGTTGATGCCGGCCATGATCGACGGCAGCGCGAGCGGCAGCTGGACCTCCCGCAGGATCTGACCGGGCCGGGCGCCGAAGGCGTGTGCCGCCTCGACGACCTCCCGGTCGACCTGCCGGATGCCGAGCTCGGTCAGCCGCACGCCGGGCGGGATGGCGAACAGGATCGTCGCCACGACGCCGGGCACCACACCCACGCCGAAGAAGAAGACGGCCGGGATGAGGTAGACGAACACCGGCGTGGTCTGCATGGAGTCCAGCACCGGGCGGACGACGACGCTCAGCGCACGGTTGCGGGCCGCCAGGATCCCGATCGGCACCCCGATCGCCGTGGCGATCACCGCCGCCACGAGGACCAGCGCGAGGGTCTGCATCGTCTCGACCCACAGCTCCAGTGAGACCACGAGCAGGAACGCCAGCACCGTGTAGAGCGCCAGCCCCCACCCGCGGACGAGCAGGGCGACCAGCGTGAACACGACGATCCAGACCACCGGCGGTGGCGTCGCCAGCGCCTCGGTCAGGCCGTCGACGAGGACCTGCATGACCGCCGAGATCGCGTCGAACAGCCACGGCACCGTGGCCAGCAGCCAGTCGATGGAGTCCGAGACCCACTGCCCGAGGGGGATGTCCGGCACCGTCAGCCCTCCCGTCGTGCGGGGACGGCGGCCAGCGCGTCGAGCACCGCCGCCCGTGGCACCACGCCCAGCAGCCGCCCGCCGTCGTCCACGACCCCCAGCGGCACCGGGTGGTGCCCCACGAGGTGGACGAACTCGACCAGCGGGCGGTCCGGTGCGGTCGTGGCGTAGTCGGGGACGAGCTCGCGCGGGCCGACGGCCGACCGGCCCTCCTGCAGCGCGCGGGCGAGCAGGTCGTCGCGCGCCACCCCGGCGATGCGCCGGTCGTCGTCGAGCACGTACACCCCGTTGGCCTCCGCGGCACCGAGCGCGCGCAGCACCTCCCCGGTGGACTGGCCGAGCCGGGCGGTCATCCGCGGCTCGCGCAGCAGGTCACCGGCGGTGAGCACCCGGGTCCGGTCCACGTCGGAGGTGAAGTCGGCGACGTAGTCGTCGGCCGGCGCGGAGATGATCTCCGGTCCGGTGCCCAGCTGGACCGTCCGGCCGTCCTTGAGCATCAGGATGCGGTCGCCCAGCCGCATGGCCTCGTTGAGGTCGTGGGTGATGAAGACGATCGTCTTCTGCAGCTCGGTCTGCAGCCGCACCAGCAGGTCCTGCATGTCGCGCCGGATGAGCGGGTCCAGCGCGGAGAACGGCTCGTCCATGAGCAGCACCTCGGAGTCCGCGGCCAGCGCGCGGGCCAGGCCCACGCGCTGCTGCATCCCCCCGGAGAGCTGCTCGGGCCGGGCGTCGGCCCGGTCGAGCAGCCCCACCGTGCGCAGCGCCCAGTCGGCACGCTCGCGCTGCTCGGCCGCACCGATCCCCCGCACCTTCAGCGCGTAGGCCGCGTTCTCCCGCACGGTGCGGTGCGGGAGCAGCGCGAAGTGCTGGAAGACCATGCTGACCTTGTCGTTGCGCAGTGACCGCAGGTCGGCGTCGCTGAGCGCCCGCAGGTCCTGGCCGTCGACCTCGACCGTGCCGGCGCTGGGCTCGATCAGCCGGTTGAGCAGTCGGACGAGGGTCGACTTGCCGGACCCGGACAGCCCCATGACGACGAACAGCTCCCCGCGCTCGACGGCGAATCCCACGTCGTGGACGGCGAGCGTGCTCCCGGTCCGCCGCTGGATCTCGTCGCGCCCGACGCCCTCGCCGGCCAGCCGCAGCGCCTCCTGGTCGCGCGATCCGAAGACCTTGGTCAGTCCGGTCGCCCGCAGCACCGGCGGCACGGTCAGCCCACCCACCCGTCGATCTGGTCGGCGTGCTCGTCGACCCACTGCCGCGCGACGGCCGCGGCGTCCTCGCCGTCGACGTCGACCTGCTTCTGCATCTCCTCCATCTCCTCGACGGGGATGCGCAGGTCGACCAGCAGGTCGGCGAACCCGGGCGCCTGCTCCTGCAGCTCGGTGCTCGCGGCGATGTTCGCGCTGTACGAGGGCATGGCGCAGGCGCCGTCCCCGGTGGTCAGGCAGCCCTCGCTGTAGGGCGTGGGCTCCTCGAGCTGGACCATGTCGTACTGCGCGAAGACCGCGTGCGGGTGGTACAGGTACAGCACGATCGGCTCCTCGCGGCTGTAGGAGTTCTCCAGCTGCGCCAGCTCGGCCGCCTCGCTGGAGACGACGTGCTCGAGCGTGATCCCGTAGCCCGCGAGCCGCTTGGCGTTCTGCTCGGTGGTGATGTAGCCGGGGTCGGCGTCGTAGAACTTGTTCCCCAGCTGGTCGGCGTAGTCGTTGAGCTGGGTGACGCTGGTCAGACCCTCCAGGGGGCCGCCGGGCTCGACGGCGTAGGCGGGCACGAACCAGCCCTGCGCGGCGTCGCCGTAGGTCTCCGACACGATCTCGACCCGGTCGGAGGCGCCGTCGGCGAGCTCCTGCTGGTTCGGGAGGGCGACCTCGGTCAGCAGGTCGATGTCCCCCCGCTGTGCGCCCGCCCACGCCGCCGCCGGGTCCAGCTGCGTCGTCTGCAGCGTCGACACGCCCAGCTCGGGGCGGTCGGAGGCGATCTCGCTGAGGATGGAGTTGGTCAGGCCGGCGGCCGTCCAGCTGAACTGGGCGGCCTGGACGGTGATGCCGTCGCCGGCGCTCCCGGCGCTCTCGGCGCCCTCCTCGGCGCTGCACCCGGTGGCGGTCGCGGCGAGGAGGGCGGCCAGCGTCACCGCGGACGCACGGGGACGGATCGAGGTGCGCAGCATGGGGTTCTTCTCTCGTGGAGGCGCCAGGCTGACGCGCCGGCGGGAGTGGTCGAACGGCGAGGCGCAGGCCCTCCGAGGAGGACCTGCGCCTCGCCGTGCGGTCAGTTCTCGGGACGAGCGTCGTACAAGTGCCCGGTCAGGCGCCAGTCGGGCCGACCGGCTGGTCCCCCCGGAGTGTGATGCGGTGCATGACGCGGCGCTGGTCGCCGTAGTCGCGGTTGGCGTAGTGCACCGTCGACCGGTTGTCCCACATGACGACGTCCCCCACCGACCACCGGTGCCGGACGACGTGCTCCGGCTTGGTGATGTGGGCGTGGAAGAGGTCGAGCAGGTACCGGCTCTCGGCGTCGGAGACGCCCGCGATGTGCGACACGAAGCCGGGGTTGACGAACAGCCCCTTGCGCCCGGTCTCGGGGTGCACCCGCACGACCGGGTGCTCGATCGGGACGAGGGCCTGGAACTGCTCGCCCTCCCACCTCGTCCGCTCCTCGCGCTGGGCGAGGTAGTAGCCGAACTCGCGGGTGCCGTCGTGCACCGCGACCAGCTGGTCGGCCAGGCGCTGCAGCGGCTCGCTGAGCGACTCGTAGGCCAGCTGGAGGTCCGCCCACTGGGTGTCGCCGCCCGTGGGCGGCAGGACGACGGCCCGCAGGACCGAGCCCAGCGGCGGACGCCGCACGAAGGTGACGTCGGTGTGCCAGACGTCGGCGAACCCGCCCGTGGCGCTGTCGAGGGCGTAGATCTCCGGGTGCTGCTCGTCGACCCCCGGCACCACCGGGTGGGACTCGGTGACCTCGCCCAGGCGGCGGCCGAGCGCGATCTGACTGTCGGGGTGGAGTGCGTGCTGTCCGGAGAAGAACAGCACCTTGCGGTCGGCGAGTGCGCTGCGGATGGCGCGGACCTGCTCGTCGGTCGCACGGCTGAGGTCGACGCCGTGGACGCGGGCGCCGAACCCGGGCGCGAGGCGCTCGAGGTCGAGGGTCGGCGACACGGTGGCAGGCAGGACGGGGGCGGTGATGGTCATGAGGGAACTCCGGTGGTGGGTGCGAAACGGGGTGGCTCGAACGGCGTCAAGCCGGACAGAGCGCGCTCGCGCACCGCAGCAGGTCGACGTGCCGGCGCTCGACGAGCGCAAACCGCACAATCCCGACCGGAGACATGGGGATTACCGTAGCGGCTGTCCGGCTCCGTGTCAGCGAGGTGTCCGTGGTGTCCCTCGCCGGCCCGTGTCTCCGGCCGCCCCGCTGTCCGTAGACGGACGTGGCAGGACGTCCTGTGGGCAGACTCTCGGACGAGACCACAGGAGGAGTCACCATGCTCGACAGCACCCCCGCGCGCGCCGTGCACGAGACCGACCTGGACAGCCTCCGGGAGCGCACCCGCGCCCTGTGCGCGGGGTTCCCCGACGCGTACTGGCGCGAGACCGACCGCGACCGCCGCTATCCGCAGGAGTTCGTCGACACCCTCACCGCGGCCGGCCTGCTGTCGGTCCTGATCCCCACCGAGTACGGCGGCGGGGGGCTGGGCGTCACCGCGGCGTCGGTGGTCATGGAGGAGATCAACAGGTCGGGTGGCCACTCGGCGGCCTGCCACGCGCAGATGTACACGATGGGCGCGCTGCTCCGGCACGGCAGCGAGGAGCTGAAGGACACCTACCTGCCGCTCATCGCCAAGGGCGAGCTGCGGCTGCAGGCCTTCTCCGTCACCGAGGCCGCCGCCGGCTCGGACACCACCGCCATCGACACCACCGCGACCCGCGACGGCGACGACTACGTCATCACCGGGCACAAGAACTGGACCAGCCGCATCCTGGAGTCCGACCTGGCCCTCGTGCTGGCCCGCACCAGCGAGAAGGCCGCCGACCGGACCCGCGGCCTCACGCTCCTCCTCGTCGACCTGCGCCAGGTGCGCGCCGAGCAGCCGGACACCCTCGAGGTCGTGCCGGTGCGCACGATGTTCAACTACGCCACCAACCAGGTCTCCTACCGGGGTGTGCGCGTCCCGGCCGACCACGTCATCGGCCAGGTCGACGCCGGCTTCCGCTACGTCATCGACGGCTGGAACGCCGAACGCATCCTGCTCGCCGCCGAGGCCATCGGTGACGGCTACTGGTTCATCCAGCGGGCCGTCGCCTACGCCAACGAGCGCGAGGTGTTCGGCCGCCCGATCGGCGCCAACCAGGGGGTCCAGTTCCCCCTCGCCGACGCCTACATGGAGGTCCGCGCGGCGGACATGATGCGGTACGAGGCCGCCCGGCTGTTCGACCGGGGCGAGCCCTGCGGCGCCGAGGCCAACATGGCCAAGCACCTCGCCTCCGAGGCGAGCTGGGCCGCCGCCAACGTCGCCCTCGACACCCACGGCGGCAACGGGTTCGTCGACCAGTACGACGTCGAGCGCAAGTTCCGCGAGACCCGGATGTACCAGGTCGCACCGGTCAACAACAACATGATCAAGGCCTTCGTCGCCACCAAGGTGCTCGGGCTGCCCCGGTCGTACTGAGCCGCACCCGGTCAGGTGGTCGAACGCCGGTCAGGGCGAGGGGAAGGACCGGTCGCCGAAGAGGACCCGGCGGGCCGCGGCCTGCCCCAGTGGGGTGCGCAGCAGGGTGAACGCCGCTGCCGCGACGGCGGGTGTGCGCACCTGGGCCAGCCCCCGGCGCAGCGCGAGCCGCCCGCGGAACCGGGCCCGCAGCGCGGCGCCGTCGTAGGCGGCCAGCGCGTCCGGCGTCCCGGCCCGCAGGGCGTCGTCGAGGACGTCGGCAGCCAGCTCCGACAGCCGCAGGCACGGGTCGAGTCCTCCGGCGGTGAGCGGGGAGACCGCACCCGCCGCGTCCCCCACCAGCAGCCCCTCCGGGCCGCCGATCCGGCGCAGCAGGCCGCCGACCGGGATCGGGCCCCCGCGCTTCTCCACCTCTGCCGGGCGGTCGGCGCCGGGCAGCCCGGGCGCCGAGACGGCGAAGCGCTCCAGGGCCCGGCGCATGCCGTCGGGGTAGCGGTCGGCGTAGCCGGCCACGCCGACGTGGGCGTGCCGCCCGTCGTTCACCACCCACGCCAGGTAGCCCGGGGCGAGCGAGGGGTCCAGCACGCAGTGGAAGGCCGGGGGCTCCCCGTTGCCGGGGACCGCGAAGACCTCCTCGGCACCGACGATCAGGCGGTCGTTGCGGTCCAGGCCGAGGTCGCGGGCCACTCGCGAACGGGCCCCGTCCGCGCCGACGACGAACCGCGCCCGCACGCGGGTGGGCCCGTCGCGGCCGTCCAGCAGGCAGCTGCCGTCGTCCCCCCGGCCCACGTAGCGGGTGCCCATCGCCAGCCGCACGCCGGCGTCGGCCGCGGCGCGCGCCGCCGCGACGTACAGCGGCCCCATGTCGCCCACCCGGTACTCGTCCCGGTCGCTGTCCAGGGTCACCGGACGGCGCAGCCCCGGCGGGTAGAGCACCACGCGCCGGATCGGGGGCCCCAGGCACCCGGGCGGCAGCGGGAAGTCGTCGAGCGTCCTCCGGACGAAGATGCCCGTCGTGCGGATCGCGCCGGCGAGCGTGGGGCGCCGCTCGGCCAGCAGCACGTCGTGGCCCCGCCGGGCGAGCAGCGTGGCCGTGTGCAGCCCGGCGAGCCCGGCCCCCACGACGAGCACGTCGGCGCTCTCGACGGGCCCGCCGTCCCCGGTCACTCGTCGACCCACTCGAGGAGGTCGCCGGGCTGGCACTCCAGCACCCGGCACATGGCCTCCAGCGTGCTGAAGCGGACGGCCTTGGCCCGCCCGTTCGTCAGCACCGCCACGTTGGCCGGTGTGAGCCCGACCCGCTCGGCGAACTCCCCCACGCTCATCTTGCGTCTGGCCAGCTCGACGTCGATGCGCACCACGATGGGCATCAGATGACCGCGTCCATGTCGGTCCGCAGCGCCGTGGCCTGCCGCAGCAGCGCGCGCA
>DASQDP010000034.1:0-1906 GCA_035634095.1 Nocardioidaceae bacterium
GGGCCGGTGCGCGAGAGAGCGAGGGCCCCGACGAGGACCGGGAAGAAGACCACGACGATGCCGCCGAACGCGGAGTGGTCGTTGTCGATCCCCCGCCAGTCGCCCCACCACAGGCCGACCGCGACGGCGGCCACGGCGGCCAGCGCACAGCGGGCTGCCGCCTGCTCGACGCTCGGCGTCCGGCGGATCCGCCGGACCACCAGGCCGGTCAGCGCGCCGGCCAGGAAGGCCGCGCCGATGCGCAGCAGCCAGGACCAGGTGATGACCGGGCCGCCGTGCACGTAGGTGGTGTAGCTGAGCGGCACCATCACCAGGACGGCGGTGGCGCCGAGCAGCACCAGGGGCGCGTTGCGGATGCGCCAGAGCAGCAGGGCGATCAGCGGGAAGGCGACGTAGGCCAGCCACTCGGCACTGATCGACCACGCCGAGCCCATCCAGGACTCGCCCCCGGAGGCGGGGTGCCACCACAGCTGGACCAGTGTGAACTGCAGGAGGAAGTTCCAGACGTCGAGGACCGGCTGCACCGTCTGGTAGGCGACGGCGCCGTCGGTGACCTGCGTGGCCTTGAACACCAGCCAGGCGCCGTAGACGGTGGTGACGACGGCGTAGACCGGCCAGATCCGGCACACCCGGGCCCACAGGAAGGTGCCCGCCTGGCGGACGGAGGGCGTGCGGCCGACGCGCTCCAGGTAGGTCAGCGTGATGACGAAGCCGCTGAGCACGAAGAAGAGGTCCACACCGGTGGCGCCGGCGCGGATGACCGGCCGGAGCGGCTCCCAGTAGCCGTCGTAGCCGACCCCGGGCGTGAAGCTGAAGTGGTAGACGACCACCCACGTGGCGGCGACCGCCCGCAGCCCGGTCAGCGACCGGATCTCCTTCGGCCCGATCGACGGCTCACCGCCCGTCCGGATCGCCGTGGCTGGTGTGGACACGCGGTTCGCTCCTCGCTGGGGGCCGTAATCACGGAGCGCTCATGCGCTGTGACGGAAACGTAACCAACAGCGGCCGGAGTATTGAGGCGACGGCTCGACGAAGTCGCCCGAGCCGTTCGGCAACACCTGACGACCGACGCGCCCGCCCGACGAGGCGCCACGCGAACGCACCGGTGGCGACGACCGCGGGGGACCCTGCCGGGTCGACTCTCCGCAGGTCGCCGACCGGCGGGACGCGTACCGTGGCCCCTCGTGACTGCCGTCTCCGCCCCTGCGCAGCGCCGCAGCCGCTCCCCGTGGTCCGTCGTCCGCCACCTCGGGGCGTTCGGCGTCGTCGGTGCGGTCGGCTTCGCGATCGAGGTCGGGCTGTTCCAGCTGCTCTACGGGCACCTGGGCACGGGCGCGGTCGTCGCGAAGGCGGGTGCGACCGTCGTGGCGATGACCGTGGCCTTCTTCGGCCACCGCCACTGGTCGTTCGCCCACCGGGCCCGCACCGGGTTCAAGCGCGAGTACCCGATGTTCCTGGCCATCAACGGGCTGACCCTGCTGCTCGGTCTGGCGATCGTCGCCTTCGCCCGGTACGGCCTCGACCTGACCAGCGCCTGGGCCCTCCAGGGCGCCAACCTCGTCTCGATCGCCGTCGGCACCGTGGTGCGCTACCTGATGTACCGCCGGTGGGTCTTCCCCGCCGCGAACGCCCTCCGCTGATCGACCCCTCGGCAGGGTCCCGCTGCGAGCTCGCGAGTGGCGGGGGGCAGGGGGGTCCTTTTCAGCCGGCCAGGCGCGACCCGTGCCGGCCGGCGATGACCTCCAGCCGGGTCGGGATGCGGGTACGCAGCTCCTCGAGGTGGCTGATGACGCCGACGGTCCGGCCGCCGCGGCGCAGCTCGTCCAGCACGTCCATCACCGCGTCGAGGGCCAGCGCGTCGAGGGTGCCGAAGCCCTCGTCGACGAACAGCGTGTCCATCTGGATG
>DASQDP010000035.1:0-1760 GCA_035634095.1 Nocardioidaceae bacterium
CGCGAGTACGGCTCGCTCGACGCGCTGGTCGACCAGGTCGACACGGTGAAGGGCAAGGTCGGCGACAAGCTGCGCGAGCACCTGTCCTCGGTGCTGCAGAACCGGCGGCTCACCGAGCTGGACCGTTCCGTGCCGCTGGAACTGAGCCCGGCCGACCTCGCCGCCCAGGCGTGGGACCGCAACGAGGTGCACACCCTCTTCGACAACCTGCAGTTCCGGGTGCTGCGCGACCGGTTGTTCGCCACGCTCACCAGCGCCGAGCCGGAGGCCGAGGGCGGCTTCGACGTCGCCGAGGACCAGGTGCCCGCCGGCGGGCTCGGCGCCTGGCTCGACGAGCACGCACGCACCAGCCGCACGGGGCTCGTCTTCCGGGGCACCTGGGGGCGTGGCACCGGTGAACTGACCGGCCTCGCGCTGGCCGCCGCCGACGACCACGCCACCGTCGTCGACCTCGGTCCCGACCTGGACGCCGCAGACGAGCAGGCGCTGGCCACCTGGTTGGTCGACCCGGTCACCCAGAAGGTGGTGCACGAGGTCAAGGGCCCGCTGCTGGCCGTGTGGGCGCGCGGCTGGGAGCTCGCCGGCGTGGTCAGCGACACCGCGCTGGCCGCCTACCTGGCGCTGCCCGGGCAGCGGTCCTTCGACCTGGGCGACCTCGCCGTCCGCTACCTGCGCCGCGAGCTCAAGGACTCCGCCGCCGAGGAGACCCAGCTGACCCTCGACGGGTTGGGGCCCTCGGAGGAGGACCTCGCCCGCGAGGCCGCGCACGCCGACGTCCTCAAGGCCGTGGCGGTCAACGACCTCTCCGACGCACTGGAGTCCGTGCTCGGGCAGCGCGGCGGCGACTCGCTGCTGGGCGAGATCGAGCTGCCGCTGACCTTCGTGCTGGCCCGCATGGAGCAGCGCGGGATCGCCGCCGACCTCGACTTCCTGCGCGAGCTGCAGCGGGAGTTCGCCGACGGTGTGGCCGCCGCTGCCGCCGAGGCCTACGCGGTGATCGGCCGGGAGGTGAACCTCGGCTCGCCCAAGCAGCTGCAGGCGGTGCTGTTCGACGAGCTCGGCCTGCCCAAGACCAAGAAGATCAAGTCCGGCTACACGACCGACGCCGAGGCGCTCACCTCGCTGCTGGCGCAGACCGGCCACCCGTTCCTCGAGCACCTGCTGCGGCACCGGGACGTGACCCGGCTGCGCACCGTCATCGACGGCCTGATCCCGATGGTCGACGACGCGGGCCGCATCCACACCACGTTCCAGCAGACGATCGCGGCCACCGGCCGGCTGTCCTCGATCGACCCGAACCTGCAGAACATCCCGATCCGCACCGCGGAGGGTCGCCGGATCCGGCAGGCGTTCGTCGTCGGCACCGGCTACGACTCGCTGATGACGGCGGACTACAGCCAGATCGAGATGCGGATCATGGCCCACCTCTCCGGTGACGAGGGGCTGATCGAGGCCTTCACGTCCGGGGAGGACCTGCACTCCTTCGTCGCCTCCCGGGCCTACGACATCCCGATCGAGGACGTCGACCCCGAGATGCGCCGCCGGATCAAGGCGATGAGCTACGGCCTGGCCTACGGGTTGTCCGCCTACGGGTTGGCCGCGCAGCTGCGCATCTCGACCGAGGAGGCGCGCGAGCAGATGCACGCCTACTTCGAGCGCTTCGGCGGCATCCGCGAGTACCTCGACGGCGTCGTCGAGGACGCCCGGCAGACCGGCTACACCGAGACGACGCTGGGCCGCCGCCGCTACCTGCCCGACCT
>DASQDP010000036.1:0-6084 GCA_035634095.1 Nocardioidaceae bacterium
GGCGGCGATGCTCTCGGCGTTGGACCGCACGTTGTCCGCCGAGAGCCGCACCAGCTTCGGCGCGCCGGAGGAGCCGGAGGTGCTCAGCAGCAGCGCGAGGTCGGGGTGCAGCCGGTGCCGCGACCCCGCCCCGCGCTCCTCGAGGCCGGCGGCGGTGGCGACGACGTCGGGTCGGTACCGGTCCGCGAGCCGCGCGACGTCAGCGCCGCCGCCGGTCAGCAGCACCGGGTGCGCCCCCTCCAGCGCGGCGAGGTACGTCGTCACGGTCTCCAGGTCGGTGCCGCACTCGAGCAGGACCAGGCGTCGTACCGGCCCCAGCTCGTCGGCCCGGGAGCGGACCCGGGCGGCCAGCGCCTCGTAGGTCACCGTCGTGCCGGCGGTGCGCAGCGCCGGCCGGTCACCGAAGCGGGCCAGGTCGCCGAGCGGGCCGCCGGTGCGGTCGAGGGGGTCCGCACCGCCGTGGCGCAACGGCGTGACGGTCACCGGTACACCCCCACGGTGCCGACCACCTCGAGCGTGACCGAGGCGCCCACGACCGGCACCAGCACCGCCGGCACCCGGGCCGCCACGCGGACACCGTCACGGAGCCGCAGCGACACGGAGGCGTAGGAGCCGAAGAACGCCACCTCCTTCACGTCGGCGTGCGGGCCTGACGGGCCGGCGGGGAGGAGCCGGACCTGCTCCGGGCGCACCAGCACCGTCACCTGCCCGTCGGGCGAGGACTGCACGCGCGGGTTCACCGCGAGGTCGCCGAGCGCACATGCCGCGGTCCCTGACCGCAGCGTGGCCGGCAGGAGCGTCGCGCCACCGACGAAGGTGGCCACGCCGACGTCGACGGGGTTGCGGTAGAGGTCGGCGGGTGCGTCGACCTGGACGATGCGTCCCTCGCGCATCACGGCCACCCGGTCCGCCAGGGACAGCGCCTCTCCCTGGTCGTGGGTCACCAGCACCGCGGTGGTCCCGGCCGCACGGAGCAGCCGGACCACCTCCCGCCCGGCGCTGAGCCGCAGGGACGCGTCGAGCGAGGAGAACGGCTCGTCGAGCAGCACGACCTGTGGACGCGGGGCCAGGGCTCGGGCCAGCGCGACCCGCTGCTGCTGCCCACCGGAGAGCTCGTGCGGGTACGACGAGGCCACGTCGGCCGGCAGCTCGGCCAGATCCAGCATCTCCGTGAGGCGCTGCTGGGTCCGCTCCCGGCGCGGGAGCCCGAACAGGATGTTGCCCCGGACGTCGAGGTGGGGGAACAGTGCTCCCTCCTGCGGCACATAGCCGACGTGGCGGCGCTGGGGTGGCAGCGACGTCCCGTCCCCCGCGACGACCGTCCCGTCCAGCCGGACCGCTCCGCTGTCGGGGGAGAGGAACCCGGCGATCACGCGCAGCACCGTGGTCTTGCCGCAGCCCGACGGGCCGAGCACCGCCAGGATCTCGCCGTTCGCGATGTCGAGGTCGACGCCGTCGAGCACCCGGTCCGGCCCGAACGCCTTGGTCAACCCGCAGACCCGCACCCCGCTCACGAGCACCCCCGGATCACGACGGGCGTCCGCGCTGCGCCTCACGGCCCAGCAGGAAGGTGGCCGGCAGCGACAGCAGGACGAGCAGGACGGCGAACGGCGCGGCGGCGCCGTAGCGCACCGAGGACGCATTCGCCCAGAACTCCGTCGCCAGGGTCGCGGTCCCGGTCGGGGCCAGCAGCAAGGTGGCGGTGAGCTCGGTGGAGACGGCGAGGAAGACCAGGGCTGCCCCCGAGCCGAGACCGGAGCGGACCATCGGGAGGGTGACCCGGGTGAAGGTCCGCACCGGTCCCAGACCCAGGCTGCGCGCCACGTCCTCGAGGACCGGCGGTGCCTGCTCCAGGGTGCTGCGGAGGGTCACCAACGCCCTGGGCAGGAACAGGATCGCGTAGCCGACCAGGAGCAGCGGCAGGGTCTGGTAGAGCGGCTGCACCACGCGGATCGAGACGGTGACCAGAGCGAGGGCGACGACGATGCCGGGCAGGGCGTGCGCCGTGTAGGCGGCCCTCTCCAGCAGCGTGGGCACCGGACCGCGGTGGCGTACGGCGAGCCACGCCACCGGGAACGCGAGGAGCGCGGCCAGCGCCGCAGCGCCGAGCGCGAGCCCGGCCGTGGTGGCGAGGGCCGAGGTGAGCTCGGCCATCGGGAAGGCGGTGGAGGACCCGACGAGCAGCCAGCGGACCAGGCTGGCGAGCGGGACGCCGAGCGCGAGGACCACCAGCAGCGCGGACCCGAGCAGCGCCGCCGGCCTCGCGCGGCCCAGCCGCTGACGGGCCGGGCGCCGGGCACTTCCGGCGCCGACCCGGGCCACCCGCGCCTGCCCGCGCAGCCGCAGCTCGGCCAGGAGCAGCAGCAGGCAGCCGAGCACCAGGACGACCGCCAGCGCGTTGGCTGCCGCGCTGGCGAACGTGGAGCGGTACTGGTCGTAGATCGCGGTGGTGAAGGTGGGGAAGGCCAGCATCTGGAGGGCGCCGAACTCCGCGAGCACGTGCAGCCCGACGAGCAGGGCGCCGCCGAGCAGCGCGGGCCGGGCGCCGCGCAGCACCACCGTGGTGAACGCGGACCAGCGTGTCCGCCCCAGGGAGAGCGCCACCTCCTCCAGCGCCGGGTCGAGGCCGCGGAGAGCGGCGACCATCGGCAGGTAGACCAGGGGGTAGTACGACAGCGTCACGACGAGCACCGCGCCGGGGTAGCTCTGCACGCCGGAGGTCAGCGACACCCATCCGTAGCTGTTGACGAACGCCGGCACCGCCAGCGGAGCGGCGAACAGCGCGTGCCACAGCCGGCGTCCGGGCAGATCGGTCCGCTCGACCAGCCAGGCGCACAGCACGCCGAGGGCGATGCTGCCGCCCACCACTCCCACGAGGAGAGCGCCCGTGTTGCGGAGCAGCTCGCCGACCCGGGGCCGGACGAGCAGCTGCACGAGCTCGGCGGGACCGAGCGTGACGGCGTACCAGACGACGTACCCCAGCGGGACCAGCGCCAGGGCGGCGACGGCCGCCGCCGCGACCGGCACCAGCACCGGCGCGCGAGGGCCGTCGTCCCGGCGACCACCCCCGGACGGCAGCGGCCGGGGGACCGCGGGCGCGTCGGCGGGGCTGCTCAGAGGAAGCCTGCCTCGGTCATCAGGTCGACGACCTGCGGGCTGTTGAGGTCCGAGACGTCCACACGGGGTGGCTGGAGGCCCGACAGCGGCTTGACCCCTCGGCCCAGGGGAACCCGCGGGTTGAGGGTGTACTCCAGCGCGTAGCTGTCCGCGATGACCCGCTGCCCCTCCGCGCCGGTCAGGTAGCGGACGAACGCCTGGGCGTCCGTCGCGTCGTCGCTGCCCTGGAGGACCCCGGCGCCGGAGACGCTGAGGAACGCCCCGGGGTCGTGGTCGCCGAAGAAGTGCAGCTTCGAGCCGTTGCTGTTCTCGCCGGACTCCTCCTGGTCGCGGTACCAGTAGTAGTGGTAGATCACGCCCGCATCGGACTCGCCGGCGTTGACCGACTGCAGCACCACGTTGTTGCCGTCGTAGACGGTGCCGTTGCGCTTCAGGCCGGCCAGCCACTCCCGCGTGGCCGGCTCCCCCTCGGTGGCGAGCACGGCGCTCACGATGGCCTGGAAGTCCGCGCCCGCCGGCGAGAAGGAGATCCGGCCGCGCCACTGCGGCTCCGCCAGCTCGAGCAGGGAGTCGGGCAGCTCGTCGGGCCGCACCGAGGCGGTGTTGTAGACCAGCACGGTGGACCGGGCGGCGAAGCCGGTCCACCGGCCGTCGTCGGGGCGGTACTGCGCCGGGATGGCCCGCAGCGTGCGCCGCTCCAGCGGGGCGAACAGGTCCTGTCCGTCCACGAGCGTCATCGCCGGCGAGTTCTCGGTCAGGAACACGTCGGCGGGCGAGGCGTCCCCCTCCTGCACCAGCTGGTTCGCCAGCTCGAGGTCGGACCCGTTGCGCAGCTGGACGTCGATGCCGGTCGCGTCGGTGAACGACGCGGCGACCGCGTCGATGAGCTCCTCGTGCTGCGCGTTGTACACCACCAGCGACGGCTCCTCGGCCCCCTCGGAGTCCGAGCAGGCCGTCAGGGCCGCCGCGGCCAGGGCCATCGCGGCCAGTCCGGCGGTCCGGCGACGCATCGAGCGCATCACACCATCCTTTGGTTAGGGTTGCCTAACCTTAGCCGAGGGACGCTGGTGGGCGCACACCGCCCCCGGGGAAAGGCCGCGCGGCGAGGTGGTTGACGGGACGACGTGACGGGTACACGTACCCCGCGAACCGCTCCACCGGCGCCTCGCGCGCCACACCCTAGGGAGAGAACAATGGGCATCGGCCTCGGCATCGTCCTGGTACTGCTCGGCCTGATCCTCGTGCTGGACGTGGTCACCATCGACATCGGTTTCGTCGACGACTCCGCCCTCGGCTGGGTGCTCCTCGCGGTGGGGGTCCTCGCGATCGTGCTGGCGCTGGTGATGAACTCCCAGCGCTCACGCACCAAGCACACCGAGGAGCGGCGCTACGACGGTCCCGTGCGCTGACGGCCCCCGGGACGGCCCCCGGTCGTCAGCGGCTGCTGCGGCTCGCGCGTCCGCTGCTCCGGCGCTCGCCGTACGAGGGGCGCTCGTCGCGGCCCCGGTAGCCCGTCGGACCGGTCGCAGCGCTGCTGCGCGGCCCGCCGGACCGGGTGCCCTGGTAGCCACCGGTACGACCCCGGCTGCCCTGGTAGCCGCCGGTGCCGCGGCCGGGCCGGACCGTCGGCGCCGTCGTGCCGGAGAGGGCCAGCGTCTCGCGCGTCATCGGGCTGGGTGTGGTGCGGGAGTCGTGGTGGCGCGCGGCGACCCCGGCCTTGGACTGCAGGCGCACGATCTCATCGACCTGTCGCGGTGTGCTGATCGTGACGACGGCGCCGGACTCGCCGGCCCGTGCCGTGCGGCCGGAGCGGTGCAGGTAGGCCTTGGCGTCGGCGGGCGCGTCGAAGTGCACGACGAGGCCGACGTGGTCGACGTGGATGCCGCGCGCTGCGACGTCCGTGGCGACCACGACCTGCGCCTTGCCTGAGGAGAACCTGTGCAGGTTGCGCTCGCGCACCCGCTGCGAGAGGTTGCCGTGCAGGTCCACGGCCTCGACGCCGGCCGCCAGGAAGGCGTCGGACAGCTCGGTGGCCCCCTCGCGGGTGCGGGTGAACACGATCGAGCGCGGGTTGGCCTCCACCAGGGCGGTGGCGGCGGCGACCTTGTCGCGGAAGCCGCCGACGACGAGCACGTGGTGGTCCATCTTCACCACCGACCCCGTGTTGGGGTCCAGCTCGTGCAGCACCGGGGAGCGGAGGTGGGCACGCACCAGCCGGTCGACGTCGCCGTCGAGGGTCGCCGACAGCAGCATCCGCTGGCCGCTGGCGGGGAGCTGCCGCAGCAGCGCGTCGACGGCAGGGTAGAAGCCGAGGTCGCACAGGTGGTCGGCCTCGTCGAGCACGGTGACCGCGATGTCGTCGGGGCGGCAGTGCCCCCTGTCGATGAGGTCCTGCAGCCGGCCGGGCGTTGCGACGACGATGTCCGCACCCGCGCGCAGCTGCTTGGTCTGGCGGTCGTACGGCGTGCCGCCGTAGACCGTGACGAGCCTGAGGTGCGCGGCGAACGCGAGCGGCTCGAGGGCGCGGCGCACCTGGGTGGCCAGCTCGCGGGTGGGGACGACGACCAGGGCCCGCGGGTGCTTGGGCCGGCTGCGCTCGCCCGCCAGACGGGCGAGGATCGGCAGGCCGAACGCGAGGGTCTTGCCCGACCCGGTCTGTGCCCGCCCCAGCACGTCCCTGCCGCTCATCGCGTCGGGGATGACGGCGGCCTGGACGGGGGTGGGTGCGGTGATGTCGACCCGCGCGAGGGCGGCGACGACGGTCTCGGACAGGCCGAGCTGCGAGAAGGTGGGCACGGCAGGGCTGGACACAGGGCTGGACAAGAAGACCTCAGGATGCTGGACAGGGACGTCTCTGCCCGGGTGCCACGGCGTGGTCCGGTGAGCCTGAGAGACGCTGTTCGTGCCCGATCACTGGTCCCGCGCAACGAGGGTGCGCACCACACCGGGCCACAAAGAGAAGGCCCC
>DASQDP010000037.1:0-26590 GCA_035634095.1 Nocardioidaceae bacterium
GTCGCGCCGCGGACCGCCGCCCGGGGAGTCTCCCTCGGTGTAGCGGAGCTGGACCCCGGACTTGTCGGCGAGGTACTCGACGGCCTGGTTGAACGCCAGCCCGTCGTGCTTCATGAGGAACGAGATGACGTCGCCGCCTTCTCCGCAACCGAAGCAATGGTAGAAGTTCTTGGACGGATTGACGTTGAAGGACGGGGACTTCTCGTCGTGGAAGGGGCACAACCCCTTCTGGGACCCGCCGCCGGCGTGCTTGAGCGTGACGTAGGAGGAGACCACCTCGTCGATCCGGGCGCGTTCTCGCACGAGCGCGATGTCGTCATCCCGGATCAGCCCTGCCACGGCGGGAAGTCTACGTCTCGCAGGAACCCCGGCCGTCGTGCCACGAGCGTTGTCCACCTGCATCCCGGCCGCGGTCGGAGTCCTGCTGGCCAACCGCTCGACCGCGCACGAGGAGACACGCCGGCTCCGGGCCGGCGCCGCCGGTCAGCGCAGGCGCGCGTGCCAGGCCAGCGCGGAGGAGTCGGTCAGGGACGCGACCTGGTCCACGACCACCCGCAGCCGCGCCGCGTCGGAGGCGGCGGCCTCGAAGTCGGCCCGCAGCGCAGGCATCAGCTCCTCCGGCCCCCGGGCCTGCAGCAACCAGACCAGCTCGGTGACCACCTCGCGCTGGAGCTCGAGGACCGCGACCCGGTCCTCGGCGCGCATGACGTAGTGCGCCGCCACGCCCTTGAGCGCGGCGATCGCCAGCCACGTCCGGCGCGGCACCACGAGGTCGGCTGTGTAGCGGACCAGTGACCGGTCGCCGCATGCGGCGGCGGTGGCGTCGCGGACCTGACCGCAGAACGTGCCGATCAGGTCGCTGGTGAGGTCCTTCAGCGCCGCCTGGGCGCGCCTGCTCCCGTCGTAGGAGGTGTCCGGCCACGAGCCCACCGCCCGCAGCATGCCCAGCGCATCGTCGAGCTCCACGTCCGAAACGTGCGAGAGGTACCACTCCCGCACGGTGCTCCACACCTCACCGCGAACGCCGGGGTCCCGCAGCCGGGCGAGGTCCACCTTGCCCGCCACGATGCCGTCCTCGAGGTCGTGCACCGAGTAGGCCACGTCGTCCGCGAGATCCATGACCTGCGCCTCCACGCAACGGCGGGCACCTGTGACGCCGTCGCGCATCCAGGCGAACGCGTCGAGGTCGTCGTCGTAGACACCGAACTTGCGGCCGCCTCCGCCGGAGTCACCGGCGGTCGCCGTGCTCGGGGCGGCCTCCCGGCGCCAGGGGTACTTGGTGCAGGCGTCCAGCGTGGCGCGGGTGAGGTTGAGCCCGACCGACCGGCCGGCGGTGTCCAGCGTCTTGGCTTCCAGCCGGGTCAGCAGCCGCAGCGTCTGCGCGTTGCCCTCGAACCCACCGCAGGCCCCGCTGGCCTGGTCGAGCGCGCGCTCGCCGTTATGACCGAACGGCGGGTGGCCGAGGTCGTGCGCGAGGGCGGCGGTCTCCACCAGGTCCGGGTCGCAGCCCAGCGTGCGGCCGAGGTCACGCGCCACCTGCGCCACCTCGAGGCTGTGCGTGAGCCGGTTGCGCACGAAGTCGTCGGTCTGAGGCCCGACGACCTGGGTCTTGCCGGAGAGGCGACGCAGTGCCGCGGAGTGGACGACGCGGGCCCGGTCACGCTCGAACGAGGTGCGCTCGGGCCGCTTGGGCGGCTCGTCGACCCATCGGGCGCGCGCCCACTCGTCGTACTCCTGCGTCGGCCCCATCACGGGCGACCCTACCGGTGGGAACCCCTGGACCGGCGCGGAACGGGGCGGGCCCGGCCGCTCGGCGGCGCCCGCACGGGGTCGCGGCGAGGTGCCAGACTGCAGTCCTGGAGAGCCGGTGCGAAGCGAGGAGCGCGCAGATGAGCGACAAGCAAGAGTTCTGGTACTGCCTGAAGCACCACGGCGTCGAGCCGGCCGACAGCGGCTGCCGCAACCAGGACCGTCTGGGTCCGTACGCCACCGAAGCGGAGGCGGCCCGCGCGCTGGACACGGTCCAGGAGCGCAACGAGACCTGGGACAACGACCCGAAGTGGAACGACGACTAGAGCCCGGACAGGAACTTCGCGTCCTCGTGTGTAAGGGCCCCCCGCACCGGGGTACGAGGCGGGGGACGTCACCTTTGCGGTGCCGTCGACGACGACCCTGTGGAGGCCCTGATGTCTGCACGTGAACCGCAAGAGATGGCGCAGGTCGCCGTCAAGACCGGCCTCAAGAAGGCGAAGCGGAGCTGGGACCGGGTCCTGCTCAGCTCGTTCCTCGCCGGCGCCTACATCGCCTTCGGCGGGATGGTCGCGATCACGGTCTCCTCCGGGCTCGACCCGGCGACCTGGGGGACCCTCCCCACGCTGTTCACCGGCGCCGCGTTCACCCTCGGCCTGGTGCTCGTCCTGATCGCCGGCTCGGACCTGGCGACCGGCAACATGATGCTGGTCCCGCTCAGCGCCATGCGCGGTCACCTGGCTGTGCCGGACGTGGCCCGCAACATCGTGCTGGTCCTGGTCGGCAACCTGCTCGGCGCTGTGTTCGTGGCCTTCTTCCTCGCCGTGCAGACCGGCGTCATCGGCGGGGTTGACGCGGAGGGCAGCGCGGCGCTGACCCACGCCCGGCTCGAGGCGATCGCCCTGGACAAGGCCACCGCCCACACGGCCTGGCAGACCTTCCTACGGGCGGTCGGCTGCAACTGGCTGGTGTGCCTGGCGGTCTGGATGTCGCTGGCCGCCACGTCGGTCTCCGGCAAGATCCTGGCCATCTTCTTCCCTATCATGGCGTTCGTCGCGATGGGCTTCGACCACGTCGTCGCGAACATGTTCTTCCTGCCCGCCGCCATCTTCGCCGGCGTTCCCGACCTCGGCTGGGGCGACGCCGTCGGCAACTGGCTGCTGGCCGGTCTCGGCAACCTGGTCGGCGCGGTCATCTTCGTGGCCACCTCCTACTGGTACCTCTTCCTCAAGGACACTCCCCCCGAGCAGGACGGCGCCGGCGACAAGGCAGCCGCGACCTCGAAGCCTGCTGAGCCCGCCGAGCGCGCGTGAGTCAGCGCACGTAGCCATGACTCAGCCTGTCGAGGTCCCCCACGACGTCGTGACCCTGCCCGGTGGGGGACGGATGCCGCTGCTCGGCTTCGGCACCTGGCAGCTCGAGGGCCGAGACGCGGTGGAGGCGACGTCGACGGCCCTGGAGGCGGGCTACCGGCACCTGGACACGGCGACGATCTACGGCAACGAGGCCGAGGTCGGCAGGGCGCTGGCGGAGAGCGGTGTCGCCCGCGACGACGTCTTCGTGACCACGAAGTGTCCTCCCGACCGAGCCGGGCAGGAGCTGGGGACGCTGCGGCGGAGCCTGGACCTGCTGGGGATGGACCGGGTCGACCTGTGGCTGGTGCACTGGCCGGCCCGCAACGGCGCAGACCCCGCCCTGTGGAGCGCCTTCGTCGAGGCCCGGGGCGCGGGCCTCGCCCGCGACATCGGGGTGAGCAACTTCGGGACCGCCCTCCTCGACGAGGTCACCGGTACCACAGGTGTCGCGCCCGCGGTCAACCAGGTGCGCTGGAGTCCGCTGCTCTTCGACTCGACGGTCCTCGCGGAGCACCGCGGCCGCGGTGTGACGCTCGAGGGGTACAGCGCCCTGCGCGGCGGCACCCTGACGCACCCGACGATCGCCGAGGTGGCGGACCGGGTGGGGCGTACGGCGGCCCAGGTGATCGTCCGCTGGCACCTGCAGCACGGCGTCGTGGTGATCCCCAAGTCCCGCGACCCCGAGCGGGTCCGCGGCAACGCGGACGTCGCCGGTTTCGCGCTCTCCGCTGAGGACATGGCGTCGCTCGACGCGCTCGGCCGCGCGCCCTGACCGCTGCTCGTCCGGTCCAGACCCGCGCCGCGGAACGACGGCATGGGGTGCAGGCGGCTGGGTAGCCGTCGGCATGCAGCGCGCCAACGTCGCCGCGAGCGGCCAGTGGACCGATCCGGACGGCTTCCGGATGCCGGCCGGCTCGGTGCACGCCTGGCGACCCGGCACGAACTCGACGCTGTGCGGACTGCAGCTGAGCCGCTCCGCGTTGCGGCGGTTCCCACACGTCGACTGGGTGGACGTCCAGCCCGACACCGGGCGCGACGCGGACCAGGTGCAGGAGGTCTGCCCCCGCTGCGCCGCAGGGATGGGCCGCCGGCGCGACGAGCGACCCTGGGTGCGGGACAACCCCCGCGGAGGCAGCTCGCGGTCCCCACGCCGCCGACCGGGGCCAGAGGTCAGCTGACCGCGATGTGCACGTGGTCGAAGTGGTTGGCCGTCGCCGATCCGCGGTCCTCCATGGAGCGCCAGCCTTCGGATGCGCGAGCGGGGGTCCAGATGCGCTGGGCCCAGATGATGTCGTAGACGCCGAGCTCACCGGCGTGCGCACGCACGTAGTCGGCCACCGCCTGCCCGAGGCCGGGGTCGCTGGTCATGAAGTCGATCGCCCTGCCGCTGCCGTGCTCGCCCCTGTTGGCGTACCCGCCGTAGCTGCTGAGCGCCGGGAACGCGTTGCAGACCGCGCGGTAGAGCCGCACCGCCGAGGAGGTGAGCCCGGCCTCGACGCCGGACCCGTCCGGGCACGGCGCCGAGGAGAGGCCACCGCTGGAGCCCGAGGAGTCCGAGGAGCCCGAGGAGCCCGAGGAGCCCGAGGAGCCCGAGGAGTCCGAGCTTCCCGAGGAGTCCGACGACGAGCCCGGCGAGTCCTGCGAGGTGTCAGACGACTGCTGTGTGGTGTCCGGCGTGGAGTCGGACGACGCGACGGGCTCCGGTCGCGGCTCGGGCGGCATCTCGTCGGCGAGATAGTCGGCGTTCACCCAGCGGACCTGTCCGCGGTGCAGGATCTGAGCGAAGCCGCTCCTGCGCGCGCCCGTGATCGCCACGGTGCCGCCCCGGGGGAGCACCGTGATCGGCTTGCCCTTCTCCTTCGGGGTCGGCCACAGGTTCAGTGGCTCGGTCATGAACTCACGGTCCTTGACCGCCGGCTTCCTCACCAGCGTGACCCGCTTCGCCGACCGGGACACCCTCGAGTCACGGTCCATCAGGTACGGCGAGTCCTCAGGGTCGATCGTCGCCAGTGGAGTCGGTGTCCGCAGCGGCTCGCTGATCGCGGCGGCCGCCCCCACCGGCTTCTCCCCGCTCCCTGCAGCGAGCGCTCCCGCGATCACCACCGCGGTGACCACGACCGCCGCTCCGGCGGGAACGGCGAAGCGCAGGGCACCGCGGAGCACCGGCTGCCCGGTGGCGGGCTCGTCTCGGGGCCGACCCCGGCGTTCGCCGGGTGGGTGACCCTCACGCCCACCGTGGGAGTCGTCGTTGCGGGAGTCGTCCTGGCGGGCGGAGGGCACCGGCGGATCACCATTTCTTGGCTCGGGGACGGGCGGCACAAAGGTTCGAGTGAAGCACACGGCCACCTGGACCGTCACATTCCGTGCACAGGCGTTTACCTCGCGGCGTGGCCCCCAGGCGGCCGCGAGGGCCCGCGCGTGCCGGACGTCACACGTGCGGGACCTCGGTCCACAGCTCGGCGATCTCCTCGATCGAGGCGACGGTGTAGGTGGGCTCATCGAAGATCGCCGGGAACGGGCTGCCCCACCGGTTGACCCAGGCCGACTGCATCCCGGCACGCCGGGCGCCGTGCACGTCCCACGGGTGCACCGCCACCATGAGCATGTCGGCGGGGTCCGCGTCGCACTCGGAGGCGGCGTGCGCGTACGCCGCCCGCGCCGGCTTCCAGGCACCGGCGGCCTCCACCGACAGCAGCCGCTCGAAGAGCTCGAGCACGTTTCCGCTGTCCAGCAGCCGCTCCGCCACCGAGGCGGCACCGTTCGACAACGTGACGAGACGGAACCCGCCCTCGTGCAGGCGGCTCAAGCCACTCGCCACGTCGGCGTGCAGCTCCAGGCCCGCGAAACCGTCCATCACGTGCCCGGCGGCCTCCTCCACCGAGCGGTTCAGCTGCACCTCGGAGAGCTGGCTCAACAGCAGCTCGCGAGCCACGCCGGCGAAGGGGGCGCTGTCCCCCGCCACGGTGAGCGCAAAGCCGTCGCGCAGCACCGAGGCGAACCACAGGGGCGCTGCACTGGCCGAAGCGCCGACCTCGACGAAGCGCGCCCCCAGCGCCGAGAGGTCGGACAGGGTCTCGTTGACGTCGAACACGATCACCGAAGGACGCATCTCCTCCACTGCCCGCCGGTCCCCAACTCATGCAGCCCATCCACCCGTCCAGCCCCGGTGAGGCCGCCCCGGGCTCTCATCCGCCCGAGTGCAGGTCCTCCGTGACTCGGCACCCGGTGCCGTCGGTGTCCTCGAGCCAGCCCTCGGGCAGTACCACGCGCCGCGGGCTGCCCCGGCGTCCCCGCGGGGTGCCAAGGGCGGCGATCGGGAACGGCTCATCGGGAGCGAGCCGGGACAGCAGCTCGTCGAGGCCGGCGAGCGAGGACACCAGCGCAAGGCTGTGCCGGAGCTCGCCCCCCACCGCGAACCCCTTGAGGTACCACGCCACGTGCTTCCGGAACTCGCGGCAGCCGCGTTCCTCGCCGAGGTGGTGGCTGAGCAGCTCGGCGTGCCGGCGCATCATGTCCCGGACCTCGCCCAGAGCCGGCAGCGTCGCGACCTCGTCCCCCTCGAACGCCGCGGCCAGGTCACGGAACAGCCAGGGGCGCCCGAGGCAGCCGCGCCCCACCACGACACCGGCAGCGCCGGTCACCTCGACCATCTTGACCGCGTCCCTCGCCTCCCAGATGTCGCCGTTGCCGAGCACCGGTATGTCCACATGCTCGACGAGGGCGGCGATGGCCGACCAGTCCGCCTGCCCGGAGTAGGCCTGGTCCACGGTGCGCGCGTGCAGTGCGATCGCCGCGCATCCCGACTCCTGGGCTATGCGCCCGGCGTCGAGGTAGGTGAGGTGCGCGGCGTCCAGGCCCATCCGGGTCTTGATGGTGACCGGTACGCCGTAGGGCCCGGCAGCGCGGACGGCGTGCTCGAGGATGTCGGCGAGGAGCCGCCGCTTCCACGGCAGCGCGCCGCCGCCGCCCCTTCGCGTGACCTTCGGCACCGGGCAGCCGAAGTTCAGGTCGATGTGCGCGACGCCGTACTCGGCACAGAGGATCTCCGCGGCCTTGCCCACGTAGACCGGGTCGGTGCCGTAGAGCTGCACGGACCGCACGTCCTCGAGCTCGTCGAAGGTCAGCATCCGGAGGGTGGTCTCGTCCCGCTCGACGATCCCCCGCGAGGTGATCATCTCGCAGACGTACAGCCCGGCCCCCTGCTCGCGGCACAGCCGGCGGTAGGCCGCGTTGGTGATGCCGGCCATCGGCGCCAGCACCACCGGTGTGCTCACGTGCACGGACCCCAGCCGCAGTCCGCGGGGCAGCACCGGCGTCATGCCCCGATTGTCCGACCGGAGGGGGCGAGGGACAAATCCCGCCGGGTCACCGCCCGGACGCCTGCTTCTTCGCGTTCGGCTTCTTCGCGGCCTGCTTCTTCGCGTTCGGCTTCTTCCCGTTCGGCTTCTTCGCGTTGGGCTTCTTCGCAGCCGTGACCGGGCCGACCCACGTCACCGGGTCGAACTGCTGGGTGGGCCGGTAGCTGACCGACGTGAGGGCCCCCCGGTCCGGCGAGAGGTACACCAGGCATGTGGTCAGGGAGGCACCGGGTGGGAACCTGGCCGGCAGCGGCCGAGACGGGCAGGCCGGGAAGCGGGTGGTGAAGCTGACGGCCGGGAGCAGGGTGTTCTTGGCGTTGACCCCCCACAGAGGCACCGGCACGCCGCCCACATCGCCCCGGCCGACGTTGCGCACCGAGACCGTGGCGTAGTAGTAGGCGCCCCCGCGCTTGTAGGCGTCGTCGAGGATGAAGCCGGCGAAGTCCGCCAGCTTGCCCCGCTGCACCCGGCGGACATTCATCGTCAGGACCGAGCCCCGGTTGCGCCGGGGCTCGTAGATGACGGTCGCCGGGGCGCCGAAGGAGAGCTCCGTGCCCTGAGCGGTCAGCTCGGTGCCCTGCGGCACCGGCACCGTCGAGGACGCGGACGGCGACTCCAGCACCGTCGCCGAGCCTGAGGACGCCGACGCCGAGGCGGACGACCCCGGTGACGAGGTCGCGCCGGCGGACTCCGAGCCGCCGTCCGCCCCGCCAGAGCACGCCGACAGCCCCATGGCCGTGGTGAGGGTCAGGGCCACCCAGCGGGCCACCGGGATCGGGAGATGGGAGCGCACCCGGACATTCTGCACGGCCGCACCGGCGGGCACCGGCGAACCCACCCGGGACGCTGCTGGGCGCCGGCGACGGGTCAGCAGCCGACCAGCCGCTCGGCGAAGTAGGAACGCACGGAGGCCAGGCCCACCCGCTCCTGCGTCATGGTGTCCCGCTCCCGGACCGTCACCGCGTCGTCCTCGAGAGTGTCGAAGTCCACGGTCACGCAGTACGGGGTGCCGATCTCGTCCTGGCGGCGGTAGCGGCGGCCGATCGCGCCGGCGTCGTCGAAGTCGACGTTCCAGCCCACCCCGCGCAGCTCGGCCGCGAGCGCCCGAGCCTTGGGCGAGAGGTCGGCGTTGCGGGACAACGGCAGCACCGCCACCTTGACCGGCGCGAGCCGGGGGTCGAGGCGCAGCAGCGTGCGCTTGTCCACGCCGCCCTTGGTGTTGGGCGCCTCGTCCTCGGTGTAGGCGTCGACCAGGAACGCCATCATGGCGCGGTTCGGCCCACCGGCCGGTTCGATGACGTAGGGCGTGTAGCGCTCGCCGCTCGCCTGGTCGAAGTAGGACAGGTCCTGCCCCGAGAGCTCGCTGTGCTGGGTCAGGTCGAAGTCGGTGCGGTTCGCGATGCCCTCCAGCTCGCCCCACTCACCGGCCGCGAAGCCGAAGCGGTACTCGATGTCCACGGTCCGCTTGGAGTAGTGCGACAGCTTCTCCTTGGGGTGCTCGAAGTGCCGCAGGTTGCCCGCAGCGATCCCCAGGTCGACGTACCACCGGGTGCGCTCGTCGATCCAGTACTGGTGCCACTGCTCGTCCTCCCCCGGCTTGACGAAGAACTCCATCTCCATCTGCTCGAACTCGCGAGTGCGGAAGATGAAGTTGCCGGGAGTGATCTCGTTGCGGAAGCTCTTGCCTTGCTGAGCGATGCCGAACGGCGGCTTCTTGCGCGAGGAGTTCATGACGTTGACGAAGTTGAGGAAGATGCCCTGCGCGGTCTCCGGGCGCAGGTAGTGCAGTCCGGACGCGTCCTCGATGACTCCCAGGTGCGTCTTCAGCATCATGTTGAACTGGCGCGGCTCGGTCCACGCGCCACGGGTGCCGCAGTTCGGGCAGGCCAGCTCGGCGAGGTCCACGGCGTCCGGGTCCACCTCCTCGCCCTTCGCGCTCTTCTTGGCGGCGTAGGCCTCCTGCATGTGGTCGGCGCGGAAGCGCTTGTGGCACGACTGGCACTCGGTCAGCGGGTCGGTGAACGTCGAGACGTGGCCCGAGGCCTCCCAGGTGCGGGTGGGCAGGATCACCGACGAGTCCAGGCCCACCACGTCGTCGCGGCCGACCACCAGCGACCGCCACCACTGCCGCTTGAGGTTCTCCTTGAGCTCCACGCCGAGCGGCCCGTAGTCCCATGCCGACCGGGTGCCCCCGTAGATCTCTCCCGACGGGTACACGAAACCGCGCCGCTTGCAGAGGGACACGACGTTGTCGAGGACGGAGGACGGCTTGTTGGCCACGGGGTTCGGCTTCCTGATCGGCTGCGCCGCCTGGCTGACGGCGAAGGAGTCACCTTACCGACGGGGTTCGCGGCGGCGGCGGCCCGGGCCATGGCTCGGCGGGTCTCAGTCGAGGCTGCGGGGCACCGCGGTGTTGGTCGCGACGCCGGTCTCGAGCGTCTCGTAGGCCGACGGCTCGTCGACGGCCCGGGACAGAAGGGGTACGGCGGTCACCTTGACGTCGTACGCCGACAGCGCCCGACGGTAGCTGCCGACGTTCTCCCACGTCGTGGTGAGCACCCACAGCTCCGGCTCGTCGACGTTGCGTCCCACCCGGCCGTCGACGTGCCCCGGGCGCCGCGAGAGCACGTCGAGCGCGGCCACCAGGTCGCCACGGAACTGCGCGGCGTCCTGCTCGGTCACCCGGAACCGGCTCACCACGACCAGACCGACCGGCCGCTGCGACGTCACCATGCGGGGACCCTATGCGGAGCCGTAGCGGCGGTCGCGTCGGGCGTACATCTCGATCGCGCGCCACAGCGCCAGCCTGTCCACGTCAGGCCACAGCACGTCGGTGAACACCAGCTCTGCGTAGGCCGCCTGCCAGAGCAGGAAGTTCGACAGCCGCTGCTCCCCCGAGGTTCGCCACACCATGTCGGCGTCGGAGAGCTCGGGCACGTAGAGGTGCCGGGCGAAGGTGCGCTGGTCGACCTTCTCCGGGTCCAGCCGCCCTGCCGCCACCTCGCGCGCGATGGACCGGGCAGCGTCCGCCACCTCGGCACGGCCCCCGTAGTTCACGCACATCGTCAGCGTCAGCACGTCGTTGTCGCGGGTCAGCTCCTCGGCGACCGCGAGCTCGGACACCACCGACCGCCACAGCCGCGGAGACCGTCCCGCCCAGCGCACCCGCACGCCGAGCGCGTGCATGTCGTCGCGGCGCCGTCGGATCACGTCACGGTTGAACCCCATCAGGAACCGCACCTCGTCGGGGGTGCGCGACCAGTTCTCGGTGGAGAACGCGTAGGCGGAGATGGCCTTGACGCCGATCTCGATGGCGCCCTCGACCACGTCGAACAGCGAGTGCTCGCCCTGCTCGTGACCGGTGGTCCGGGGCAGCCCGCGCTGCTTCGCCCAACGGCCGTTGCCGTCCATGACGACGGCCACGTGCCGAGGCACCAGCTCGGGCGGCAGGCGAGGAGGCCGTGCACCTGAGGGATGAGGCGTGGGAGGGCGCACCTCCCGCCGTGGGCTCCTGCGCGGCACCGGAACTCCCCTCGGCTCGAGTCCATCCACCTACACTGCATCAAACACGACCGGCGCAGGCTTTCGGAGGTCAGGCTGCATGGACACTGCGAACAAGCAGATCGAGCAGCAGATGACCGTCCTCCTGCGTCGCGTGCAGCGCATCCATCTGGTCACCAGCAACGGCGAGGTGAACCTCGAGCGCTCGGCCTACGGGATCATGTGCAACCTCGCCGACGAGGGACCGCAGCGGCTCGGGTCCCTCGCCACCACCTTCGGCCTCGACCCGTCCACGATCACCCGGCAGGTGCAGGCGCTCGAGGAGGTCGGCCTGGCCAGTCGCACCAGCGACCCCCGCGACCGCCGCGCCTCGATCCTGGACCTCACCGACACCGGCCGGGAGGTGCTCGAGCGGACCCGGTCGCACCGTCGGGCGCGGCTCCAGCAGGCGCTGTCGGACTGGTCGGACAGGGACCGCTCGGACCTCGCCCGGCTGCTCCTGCAGTTCAACCAGTCCATCGATCGGCTGGTCGGTGCCGACCACGAGGGCGTGCCCGTCAGCGCGGCACGTGTGCCATCGACTTGAGCCCCCGCTCCAGGTGCCACTGCAGGTAGGCCGCCACCAGGGTGGTCGCCTCCCGGCGGTGCCGGTGCTCGCTGGCCTCGACCGCGGCCCAGTCCCCCGCGAGCAGGGCGCCGAGCACCACGACCGTCTCGGCGGCCGGGTTGGCGGTGCCCGGGACCCGGCACGTCGAGCACAGCATCCCGCCCGCTGACGGGCTGAACGACCGGTGGGAGCCCTCCAGCCCGCAGCGTGCGCAGGCCTCGAAGGACGGGGCGTACCCCGCGACGGCCAGCGAGCGCAGCAGGTAGGAGTCGAGCACCGCCCCGGGTGGCCGGCCGGTGTCGCAGACAGCGCGGAGCGCGCCCACGAGGAGCAGGAACTGCTGGAGCGCTGGCTCCTTGTCCTCGACGACCAGCCGCTCCGCGGTCTCCAGCATCACCGTCCCGGCGGTGTAGCGCTCGTAGTCGGCCCCCATCCGCGCCGCGAACGGGTCCAGCGTCACCGCCTTGGTCACCACGTCGAGCGAGCGGCCCTCCGCGATCTGCAGGTCCACGTGCGTGAACGGCTCGAGCCGCGACCCGAAGCGGGAGGTGGTCCGTCGTACGCCCTTGGCGACCGCACGGACCCGGCCGTACTCGCGGGTGAGCAGCGTGATGATGCGGTCCGCCTCGCCCAGCTTCTGGGTGCGCAGCACGATCGCCTCGTCACGGTAGAGCCCCACACACCCATTGTCCCCTCCGACCGGCTGCGATCGCGGCAGGCGGGCCGGTCGCGGTGCTGTGCCCGTCGATGCGCCGACCCGCACGGCCTACCTGTCGGCACGCAGATGCTCGGCCAGGAGGTGCAGCCGTCGGTCGCTGCCGTACGCCGACTCGTGCTGGCGTTGCGCGTACAGGTCGGCGGCGCGGTTGTAGAGCCGCTGGTCGCTGCCGTGCACAGGGGCCACCGCCTCGGCCGCCGGCACGACGCCCGGGCTGGGTGGGGCCTGGATCTCGCGGCCGTCGTTCACACCGGCCACCAGGACGGTCAGTCCGATCCCGACGACCGTCGTCGCCGCCACGGCGAGGGCGGTGACGCCGCGAGGGTGCGGGGCCGCGGGCGTCGCGACGGGGGCCGGTCCGGTGACGGGCTGTCGAGCGGGCCTGGTCTGTGACTGGATCGACATGCTGTCTTCCTCCTCGGAATCACGCACTGTTGCGTTGCACCGAGGCTGGTGGCAGGTCGTGGCCGCGACGGGTCAGCGCCGTGGCAGTTCTGTGGCAGCCGAGCGCCGCCTCCGGGTCACGCGTCCGGGCAGCTGTCCACGTGGAGGTACTGGCGGCACTCCGCAGTGGTGAAGCCCCGGGTGACCCGCTCTCGGCCGATGCCGACCAGCTCGTCCAGGTCGAGGGTCCAGACCCTCGTCATCCCGTCGAGCCACGTGGTGACCAGCCACCGGCCGTCCGGACTGAACGCGACCCCGGCGCCGCCCACGGGTACGCCCAGCTCCAGCGTCACCTGCAGCCGTCCGCTCCGTGGGTCCCAGACGCGTACGCTGCCATCGACGCCGGACGTGGCCACCCGGTCCCCCGATGCGTCGAACGCCAGGTCGCTGACCGTGGCGGTGTGTCCCTCGAGGGTGGACACCCTGTCGCCCGTACGCGCGTCCCAGACGTCCACGACCCCCTGGATGAGCCGACTGCTGGCCAGGAGGTGACCGGTCGGGTCGAAGGCGACGGCCAGGGCGTTGCCCTCGAGTCGTCGGATCACCGTGTCCTTCCGCCAGTCCCACAGGCGGATGGCCTGCCGCGCGGGGTCGTCACGCGCCGTCCGACCGGTGGTCGCGAGCACCGCGTCGTCCTCGCCGAAGGCCAGGGAGGAGATCTCCACCTCCGGCTCTCCCGAGATCCGACCTGCCTGGGTGCCGCCCCGGTCGAGGAGGCGCACCTGGGAGCTGGACGAGCCCTCCGGAGTCACGGCGACGCCCAGGTAGTTGCCCGACGGGGCCCACTCCAGGGCCCAGACGACTCCGGCCCCGCCTTCACCGACGACGAAGGCGACGTCGCCTGTTCTCGTGTCCCAGACGGGGAAGGGCAGCACCCAGCTCGACGCCGCGAGCAACCGCCCATCGGGACTCAGCGCGACGTGCTGTGTCGCCGCCTCGCCCACCGGCGGCGCTGGCAGACGCTGCGCCAACCGGCCCGTCGCGAGGTCGTAGCGTGCGAGCCGGCCGGCGCCTTCGGGCACCCAGACGAACCGCCCGTCCGGCGTCAGCGCCGCGCCCCGCTCGGTCCACGCCTCGCCGGGAACGTTCGCGACCTCGGCCGCTCCCTGCTCGCGCACGTCCCACACCTTCACCGAGGTGATCGCCCAGTCGCTCGTCATCAGCTGGCCGCCGTCGGGGGAGAAAGCCACCGATCGGACACCGTTGCGCATGTCGTGGGCGGCGAGTCGGATCCTCTCGCGTGCCGTGCGCTCCTCGACGGCGTAGACCCGTGCGGTGCCGTCGTCAGCGGCAGTCGCGAGCAGCTTCGAGTCGGGGCTCCATGCCACACCGTTGGCCGGGCCGGTGTGGGCGGGCGTGACGAGCTGGAGGCGCCCAGTGCGAGCGTCGTAGACGCCGGCGTCGGAGTTGCTGGTCGCCACCGCTATCCGGCGCCCGTCCGGGCTCCAGGCAAGGTCGCGGATGCCCTCGGTCTCGCCGAAGGAGAGCACCCTGCGGCGGGTGCCGAGGTGGAAGACGTGGACCTTGCCGGGACCGGAGGAAGCCACGGCCAGGTGCCGCCCGTCCGGGCTGAAAGCGGTGTCCAGCACGTATTCGACCGGTATCACCCACGGCCGGCCCCCGGCCACCCGGAAGACCCGTACCTCGTTCTGCTCCGGCCACGCTCCCGCGACCATGCGGCCGTCCGGGCTGATGGAGGGTCCCCAGGTCGCGCCCCCGGAGCCGATCGTGACGTCTCGTCGCAGGCGTGCGGTCGCGATGTCCCAGACGCGGACAGCGCCCTCGTCACCGGCTGTGACGACCTGCTTGCTGTCGGCACTGAACACGGCATCGTTGATGTCGACGCTGTCCCCGCGGAACTTCCGCACCGTCTCCCCGGTCGTCGCGCTCCGGATGTCCACGGCGCCGGACTCCTCGCGGCCTTCAGTGACGAAGAGCCTGCCGTCGTGGCTCCAGTCCATCGTCCCGCCGACGCCGGCGAAGGAGCGCAGGATGCGCGCTGACGCGACCCCCCGATGCAGCGCCTCGACGGCCTCGGGCAGCACCGGCTCGTCATGCCGACGGGTCGCGTCGACGGCGGCGAGGGCGAGGAGGATGCTGAGCTCAGGGTCGTCCCTGATGGTGCTGTCGGCAGACGCCGCCAGCTCGCGCGCCACCGCGACGTGCCGCTCGCGGACGGCCCGTCCGCGCTGGTCCAGCGCCAGGAGGCCGCCCACCAGGGCCACGACCAGCGCGACAGCGGTCGCGCCGACCTGCACCTTGAGACGCTTGTTGCTCCGTGCTTGGCGAGCGATGACCGCCGCCTGCTCGGTCTGCTCTGCATCCCGAGCGGCGCGGCTCGCTTCGATGTACTCCACCTCGACGGGCGCGATGGAGGTGCGGCCGAACAGCTCGAGAGCGGCCTCGAGCGCCGTGCCGCGCAGGAGGGCCGACGGCTCCCTGCCCAGCTCCTCCCACGTGGCTGCGGACTCGCGGACCCGGCGCAGCACCACCAGCCGGCTGCGGTCGTCCTCGAGCCACCGCCGCAGCCTCGGCCACTCCCGGACCAGCGCCTCGTGCGCCACCTCCACGGTGGGCACCCGCGTGTGGGGGTCCACGTCGAGCGTGAGCAGACGGGCCGCCGCCCAACGGTCGACGACCTCACCCGGTGTCGCCAGCTCGTCACGCTGCGCCCGCCGCCGGGTCGGCTCGCCGTCGGCGGCTACGACGACGAGGCGTTCGAAGAGCACGCGGACCTGCTCCCGGTCCGCCTGCTCGAGCGACTGGTACAGCTCCTCGGCGCGGGCCGCGATCGCCCCCTCGATGCCGCCCAGGGCGGAGTAGGCCGAGAGGGACAGGTGCCCGTCAGGGGCACCTTCGGCGAGCTCGAACAGCACCAGCTGCAACGCCGGCAGCGCCGCCGGCTCGGCCGCCAGCGAAGCGACCAGCTCCACAGCGAGCGCGCGCTCCACGGTGCGACCCGCTCGCTGCGCCGGCTCGACGACGGCTGCCTCGACCTCCGCCGGGCTCATCGCCGGGATGGTCACGGTGGCGTTCTGGACCAGCGAGCCGAAGGGCTGCGAGGCGAGCGGTCGGTCGTAGTAGTCCGCGCGCAACGTCGCCACCACGCGCAGCCGGCTCTCTGCGACCGTCAACGCGTGCGACAGCGCTTCCAGGAAGCGACGCCGCTCCGATTCGGGCGACAAGGTGAAGAGCTCCTCGAGCTGGTCGATGACGAGCAGCAGCTCGCCACCGCCCGGGACGACCGCCCTCACGCTGCGATCGATGCCTTCGAGCCCGGGGAGCTGCTCGACGAGGCGGTCCGTGCCACCGACCGCGATCCGGTGCAGGCTCGTCGCGAGCTCCTCGTAGGGCGCACCGCCGGGCAGCATGGTCGCCACGAACCACGCGTCGGAGCCTGGGGCGCCGCCCCCGCGCAGGCGCGGCAGGAGGCCGGCGCGGACCGCGCTGGACTTCCCCGTGCCGGAGGCACCGACCAGCAGCACCAGCCGACTGCGCAGTCCGTCGCCCGACAGCCGGGTCAGCACGTCGTCGATGAGGGTCGTGCGGCCGAAGTAGTTCTCGGCGTCCGCCTCGTCGAACGCTCGGAGTCCCTGGTACGGGTTGCGTGCCGGTGCCGGAGGGACCTGCGCGCCGATCGCCGTCAGCAGCTGCCGGGTCAGGTCCTCGACCGCGGTCCCCTCCGGGGGCCGCAGGAGGGCAGCCAGCTCCGCCGGCACGTCCGTCCCGCGCAGTGCCTGCCCGACGAGCGCGGCGAAGGCGCACACGTCGTCCCGGGACGAGGGCGCGGTCGCCCAACCCAGCCAGAAGTCGGCGAGGACCGGCTCCCCGTCACCGTCGTAGAGGACGTTGTCCGCGGTGATCCGTCCGTGAACCAGTCCGCAGCCCGCCGCTTCTGTGAGCGCGCCCCCGACGCGGGCGACCAGCGTCGCGATCTCCGCGCGGGCAAGGGCCGGGCCTCGAAGCCTGTCGCGGAGCGTCCGGCCGGGCAGCCTCGGCATCACGACGTAGGCGACTCCGGGGCCGCGCCACCAGTCGTGGAGGCGGGCGACGGCGGGATGGCGCAAGGAAGCGACCCGGTGGGCGATCGCCTCGAACGAACGGATGAAGTCGGGGTCGTCGGCGATGTCCGGGCGGAGGGACTTCACCGCGAACGCTCGGTCGACGCCGGGAAGGGTGGCCGCGTGCACCGTGCCGCTGCGCCCGGTGCCCAGTCGTTCTCCGAGTCGGTAGCCACGCAGTGGCTCGCCCTCGGTCGTCGCACCCTGCAGGCTGGGGTCCTGGGCCAGGATCCGCCTCTCGAGGTCCACGAGGCGGGGCGAGGGATCGATCCCCAGCTCCTCGACCAGCTCCTCACGGAACTCTCGAAGGACGGAGAGGGCGTCGGCCTGACGACCGACGTGGTAGTAGGCCGTCATCAGCTGGGCCCGGAATGCCTCCCGAAGCGGATGCTGGCGGCAGAGCGCCTCGATGGCGGGGAGCACCTCTCGAGCCCGGCCGCACCCGAGCTCAGCGTCGACCAGCAGCTCGTGGGCCGCCATCCGGAGCTCGGCGAGGCGCGAGGCCTCCGGGTGTGCCCACGGCTCATCGGCGAACTCGGCGTACGGCTCGCCCTCCCAGAGCCCGAGCGCGCCTCGCAGTCGCTCCAGGGCGACGGCCGGCTCCCGCCGCGACAGGGCAGTGCGGCCCGCCTCGACACCTGCCTCGAAGTCGACGACATCGAACGACAGCTCGGCCAGCGTGAGCTGGTACCCGGGTGACCTGGTGACCACGGCGTTCCCGAGCACCCTCCGCAACCGCGCCACGTAGCTACGGAGGGTGGTCGCCGCGGCAGGCGTCGGCTCGCCTGCGAAGACCACTTCGGCGAGCCGGTCCACCGAGACGACCTGGTCGGCATGGACGAGCAGGGCGGCGAGCAGGCGCCGCTGGCGTGGGCCACCCAGCCCTTGGCCTGTTCCGTCCTTGGTCACCTGGACCGATCCGAGGGCGTGGACGCGCAGGCCTGTCGACGTCGTCCGCTCCTGGGTCCGGAGCCCGGTCATCGCCACCGCCTTCGTCTCGTCCGAGATGGATGCGGACCAAGCGACCGTTGCCACGCTTCTGGAGCGTTGTGGCAGCCGCGTGGCAACGACGATCCTCCGTCGGTCGGTCGGTGTCACCCTCCGGAGCGAGACGGTTGACAGCCACCTTCCCGTGGGCGAACCATCGCACGTGTGGTGGATCCACGGTTGCGGACAGCCGTCGATGCGAGTCTCCGCTGGTACGAGGACGTCTTCGCCGAGCACGGCATCCCCAACGTCGTCGAGCACGGCCTGTGGCGCGCGCTCGCACAGCCACCCCGTTGGCACTCGGTGGTCAAGACGCTCGAGCCGACGTCGCGGAAGGATCACGCGCTGTCGGCGGCCGAGCCGTTCGACCACTGCTCCGTCGCCGACTCGTTCGGTGAGCTCGACCTGAGCGACGACGGCTTCACCCTGCTCTTCCGAGCCACCTGGGTGCACCATCCCCGGCTCGCCGCACCTGCAGGCGCGCTGCCTCGAGGCTGGTCGGTGGTGGACGCGGAAGAGGTGCTCGAGGAGTGGAACCGCCAGCACGACACCGTGGACGTGCTGGTGCCGTCCCTGCTGGGCCACCCGCGCTTCCTGTTCCTCTGCGAGAGGGGGGACGGCGGCCTCATCGGGGGTGCCGTCCTCCACGACCCGGGTGGCCACGCCGTCGAGCTCTCGAACACGTGGGCGGTTGCGGATCGGCAGCTGGACCCAGGGGCACTCCTCGCCTGTGTCCACAGTCTGCGCCCCGGTCGTGAGGTGGTGGGCTACGAGCACGGACGGGATCTCGAGGCTCTTCTCGAGGCAGGCTTCCGGGCACTGGGGCCCCAGCACGTCTGGGTCCGTTGACGAGCCGCCCCGCGTCAGGCGATCGCGAACCGTCCTGCTCGGCGTCGGTAGTGCTGGTGGTGGCCAGCACGTGACCCTCTCCTGAGCCCCACCGTCCTCACGATCTCGCGCGACCGACGACGTACAACCGCTGCGTCGTCTCGGCCTGGGCGGCGATGGGCCCGCGCACATACCACTCGACGGCGACGAGACCCGCCGCCTCGACCACGCCGAGGACGTGCGCCGGCTCGTGCTGCACGACGTCGAGGTCGACCTGGTGGCCGAACAACGCCTCGACGTGGCGCACCTCGGCGCCCGCATGCAGTGCCAGGACCAGCCACCCCCCGGGCGCCAGAGGACGAGCGAGGGCACGGACGGCCTCGGGCAGCTCGGAGGCCGCGAGGTGGACCAGCGAGTACCACCCCAGCACGGCCGCCCACGCCGAGCTGGTGGCCGGACGGCTCAACCGCCGCAGGTCGCCGACCTGGTAGTGGCCGCCGGGGAAGCGTCGACGAGCCTCGTCGATCATCGCCGGTGACAGGTCGATGCCGAGCGCGTCGGCTCCGGCGTCCGCGAGGTACGCCGTGACATGTCCGGGACCACAGCCCACGTCCACGACCGGCTCGGCGCCCGCATGGGCGACGACGCGGTCCAGCAGCCAGGTCTCGAACGGCAGGCCTGCCAGCTCCTCGACGAGGTGGTCGGCGTAGGACCCCGCCACCGCGTCGTACGACGTCCGCACCCGCGCGTCGCGCGCCTCCGCACCCCCGGCGATCACGGACTCGCGGTCCACCGCGGGCGCCGGCGACGCCTGCGTCGGGACGGGTCCGAGAAGGTGAGCCCACCTGGGGTCCTGCTGGCCGGGTCGTCGTTCGAGCCGGCGCACCAGCGGCTGAGGGCGCGCCGCCATCCGGGCCAGGCACGCCTCGACCTCTCCCCGGTCGGCGAACGCGTGCAGCCGATCGGTGCGGGTGCGCAGCTCGCCCGGGGCCTGCGGTCCGCGCAGCAGCAGCACCGTCAGGACCGCCCGTTCGTCCGGGTCCAGGCCGAGTCGCTCCTCGAGCACCTGGTGGTACTTCAGCGTCCGCCTGCCGGTGTCTGACCACAGGATGCGCAGCAGCCCGCGCTCCTTGAGCGAGCGTGCGGTCCGCTCGACGGTCGGCTGGTCGAGGTCGGTGACGGGGTCGCGGTTGTTCGACTGGTTGCAGGCCGACCGCAGCGCTGTGGCGGTCAGCGGGTACGACGCAGGCACCGTCGTCTGCTTCTCCATCAGGCTGCCCAGGACGCGCTGGTCCTCAGGTGAGAGGACGGGTAGCTCGGTCACGTGGTGACCCTAGTCCGACAGCGTGGTTGGCTGGCCCCATGCCTGGTTCGCGCCGCCCGCTCATGCACATCGTGGTGATGGGGGTGTCCGCGACCGGCAAGACCGCCGTCGGCATCCCGCTCGCCGACGAGCTCGAGTGCGAGTTCGTGGAGGGGGACGATCTGCACCCGCGCAGCAACATCGAGAAGATGTCGCAGGGCATCGCGCTCACCGATGCGGACCGCGAGCCGTGGCTGCGGGCGGTCGCGGAGCGGGTGACGGCCGAGGACAGCGCGGGCACCTCGACCGTGGTCACCTGCTCGGCGCTCAAGCGAAGCTACCGCGACGTGCTGCGCTCGGCGGCGCCCACGTTCTTCGTTCACCTCGACGCACCGTTCGAGATCCTCGAGGAGCGGATGCAGCGTCGCACCAAGCACTTCATGCCGACCACGCTGCTGAGGTCGCAGCTGGAGACCCTCGAGCCTCTCGGCGACGACGAGGCCGGCGCCGTCGTGGACGTGACGCCACCCCTCGACGAGGTGGTCGAGGAGGCCGTCAACGCGGTGCGGGTGCACTACACCCGTTGACCTCGGAGTCAGTCAGGTGGGTCGCGAGAGGCGGCTCACCGGAACGCCGGCAGGCCGGTGATCGCGGCGCCGATGCTCAGCGTGTGCATCTCCTCGGTGCCCTCGTAGGTCATCACGGTCTCGAGGTTGCTCATGTGTCGCATCACGGTGTGGTCGAGAGTGATGCCGGCACCGCCGAGCATCGACCTGGCGGAGCGGGCGACCTCCAGGGCGGCCCGCACGTTGCTGAGCTTGCCGTAGCTGACCTGCGCGGGTGACAGCTGCCCGGCGTCCTTGAGGCGGCCGATCTGCACAGCGGCCAGGGACGCGTTGTTGACGGCGATGACCATCTCGGCGAGCTTCTTCTGGGACAGCTGGAACGCCGCGAGCGGCTTGCCGAACTGGCTGCGTCCGAGCGAGTAGCCCAGCGCCTCGGCGTAGCAGGCACGAGCCGCCCCGACGGCGCCCCACAGGATGCCGAAGCGCGCCTCGTTGAGGCAGGACAGCGGGCCCTTGAGCCCGACCACGTCGGGGAACACCGCCTCGGCGGGCAGCCGGACGCCGTCGAGGGACAGCTCCGCGGTGACCGAGGCCCGCAGCGACAGCTTCCGGCCGATCGCGGTTGCGGTGAACCCCGGGGTCGACGTGGGCACGACGAACCCGCGGATGCCGTCGTCCGGCCCACCGTCGTCGACGCGCGCCCAGATCACTGACACCTCGGCGAGCGTGCCGTTGGTGATCCACATCTTGGAGCCGGTGAGCACCCAGTCGTCCCCGTCACGTCGCGCACGGGTCCGCAACGACGCCGGGTCGCTGCCCGCCTCGGGCTCGGTCAGTCCGAAGCAGCCCAGCGTCTCGCCGGCGGCCATCCGCGGCAGCCACTCCTGCCTGTGCTCCTCGGTGCCCCATCGGTGGATGGCGTACATCGCCAGCGACCCCTGCACGGAGACGAAGCTGCGCAACCCCGAGTCGACGGCCTCCAGCTCGCGACAGGCCACGCCGTACGCCGTTGCGGACATGCCCGCGCAGCCGTACCCGTCCAGGTGCATGCCGAGCAGCCCCAGCTTGCCGAGCTTCGGCCCCAGGTCGTCGGGCAGGCTGCCCCTCTCGTACCAGTCGGCCACGTGCGGCGCCAGCTCCGCCCCGGCGAAGGCACGCACGGTGTCGCGGACGTCCCGCTCGTCCTGGTCCAGCAGGCCGTCGACGGCGAGGAAGTCGTGCGGGTCGGTCATGCCGGTCAGCCTACGATGCCGGACCGGGCCGAGAGCCGGTCCGGGACCGCGCGGACTTGGCTCCGCCGAACGGTGTCGCTACCTTCGCTGCAGACGACGTCGGGCGCCCTGCCCGGGTCTCGGGTCGTTCACCACCTGGAGTCGCTCGTGGAACGCCTCGCCCGCATCGTCATGCGTCACCGGCTGCTCGTCGCGGTGTTCTGGGCCGTGCTCCTCGTCGGCGGCGGCGCGGCGGCCGGCCAGCTGGGCGACCGGTTGACGTTCGACTTCTCCCTGCCCGGCCAGCCCGGTGACACCGCCGAGAAGCAGCTGATCGAGAGCTACGGCGTCAGCTCGTTCGACACCTACATCGCCTCGGTCACCCTGCCCACCGGCGAGAAGGTGGTCGACAACCGCGAGCAGGTCGCCGGTGTCTTCGCCGCGGTCCAGGAGGCGGTGCCGCAGACGCGGATGACCGACTTCGGGACCACCGGTGACCCGGGGTTCCTCTCCGACGACGGGCGGACCACCTTCGCGCTGTTCCAGGGGCCGCTGCCACAGGGGTTCGGTCCGGGCGTGGAGGCCGGCATCGGGCCGGCGTTGGCCGCCGGCGCGGAGGCCGCGGGGTTCGACAGCGGGCTCACGTCGTACGGCCTGCTGTCGGCGGGTGGTGACACCGAGGGTCCCAGCGTGCTCGCCGAGACGTTGCTCGGAGCGACCGGCGCCCTGTTCGTGCTGCTGTTCGTGTTCGCGTCGTTCCTGGCGTTCCTTCCGCTGCTCATCGCGGCGGTGTCGATCCTGACGACGTTCCTGCTGGTGCTGCTGCTCACCACGTTCAGCGACGTGAGCTTCGTGGTGCAGTTCCTGATCTCACTGATCGGGCTGGGCGTCGCGATCGACTACTCGCTCCTGCTGGTGTCCCGGTGGCGCGAGGAACGGGCTCACGGCCGCGAGAACGACGAGGCCGTGATGGTGGCGATGAAGACCGCCGGACACGCGGTGCTCGCCTCCGGGGTCACCGTGGCGATCAGCCTGGTCGCCCTGCTGGTCGTCCCGGTGCCGTTCCTGCGCAGCATGGGCGTCGGCGGCATGCTGATCCCGCTGGTCAGCGTGGCCGTCGTGCTGACGCTGCTGCCCGCGCTGCTGTCGAGCATCGGACCGCGTATCGACTTCCCTCGCATCCGCAAGGAGGGCGTCGCCTCCCGGGGGTGGTCGGCGTGGGCCCGCGCCATCGTGAAGCGCCGCTACGTGGCCGCCGGGGTCGCGGCCGTGCTGCTCGCCCTCCTGGTCGTGCCGGTCTTCGGGCTCAGGATCGGCACCTCGGGCATCGACTCGCTCTCGCGCAGCGGCCCGGCGTTCGACGCGCTGCAGGACCTCCGCTCGGGCGGCGTGGGCAGCGGGGTGCTGACGCCGATCGAGGTGCTGGTGCCCCAGGCGGAGGCCGAGGCGGCCGCCGCCGCCGCGCGGGAGGTCGACGGTGTGCGGCTCGCGGTGGTCGGCGCCGACAGCGCCCGGCTCGCCGTCGTCGACGTGGTGCCCGACCGCGAGACAGTCGACAGCTCCGGCAACGAGATCGTCGAGGCGGTCCGCGACGCTGTGGAACGGGCCGTGGCAGGCGAGGTGGGGGTGACCGGCGCCGGCGCGACCGTGGAGGACTACTTCAGCGCGGTCTACGACCGGTTCCCCTACGTGCTGGCACTCATCTCGATCATCACGTTCGTGCTGCTGGTGCGGACCTTCCGGTCGATCCTGCTGCCCGTCAAGGCGGTGCTGCTCAACCTCGTCTCGCTGTCGGCGGTGTTCGGGGCCGTGGTCTTCTTCTGGCAGCAGGGCAACGGCTCGGACCTCGTCTTCAACGTTACGGGCACCGGAGCCATCACGTTCTGGCTGCCGGTGCTGATCTTCGCCTTCTTGTTCGGGCTGTCGATGGACTACGAGGTGTTCATCCTCGCGCGGATGCGTGAGGAGTACGACGTGACCGGCAGCACCAGCGAGGCCGTCATCACCGGACTCGGTCGCACCGGCCGGCTGGTCACCTCGGCGGCGCTGATCTTGTTCTTCGCCTTCGCCGCCCTTGCCTCCGCGCCGGGCACCGACATCAAGGTGCTCGGCACCGCGCTCGGGGTCGGGATCCTCATCGACGCGACCATCGTCCGTGCGTTGCTGGTCCCCGCGCTGGTCAGCCTGTTCGGGCGGTGGAACTGGTGGCTGCCGCAGGGGGTGGCGCGGGTGCTGTTGGTGGAGCCGTCGCCGCTGGCGCCGAAGGAGGACGAGGCACCTCCTCCTCGTGGGGGACGCCACCGCCTCGGGGTGCCCGTCAGCGAGTGACCGCTCGCGCTGATCACGCACGGGTGCGTGCGCAGATCGGCTGCTCGCTCACGGTGACGGCACCCGGGTGAGGTTGCGGTGAGCCGCCCCCCGGGGTGCCGTGCGCCGCGGGGCGCACCGGGTGCTCAGTGGCCCGGGAAGTACGGGCGCCAGTCGTCGGACAGCCGGCGTGGGAGTACGGCGCCCCGCGACCGGAGCGCCGCCTCGACGCGGCGTACCGTCTTTTCCGGGTCACGGTAGATGCCGCGTGAGAACACCGGGACCAGCAACCACCCGTGAGCGTCGAGCCATTCCCGGCGGTCCGTGTCGTGATCCCACTGGTCGAGGTCCTCGCGGTGCTGGCGGCCGTCGTACTCCACGGCGATCCGCAGATCGCCATAGCTCAGGTCGAAGCGGTAGAGCACCCGCCCCCGCTCGTCGAGGATCTCGACGTTCACCTCCGGCTCAGGCATGCCGGCCAGGACGATCAGCATCCGGAGCCGGGTCTCCATCGGTGAGTCGACCTTGTCGCGCACGTAGGACGCAGCCCGCCGTGCCCGCCTGGCACCGGGGCGCGACGACCGCTCGCAGAAGTCCCGCAGGCCCGGTGGTGAGACGCGCTTCACCCTCACCAGCCAGTCGCCGACGACCACCAGGTCCACAAGCCCCAGCAGCTCTGCGAGCTCGAGGAACGTATGCGCGGGCGCCGACACCGGAATGCCGTGCACGACCTCCACCGGTGTGTCGAGGGCCGCGACGTGCGGCCTGATTCCGGGCCGCGGGCGTCGATCGTCCTTGCGGAAGACGCTCACGTGCTCCTCCGGGAGCGGCGGCAGCGGCATGCCGTGCACGCGGCCGGCGCTCGCGTGACTGGCGAAGGCGCCAGGCGGGTGCACCATGAGCGCCGCCTCCGTGCGGATCAACGGCTGCGCCGGCACCGAGGCGTGGATGTGGACGCCGCGGAACAGGCTGCGGAACAGCGGCCCTCGCAGCGAGGACGGGCTCACGCCGGCGGCGATCGCCTGCGCGTAGGTGAACGGTCGTCGCAGCTCCAGGTCGACCGGTCGAGCGGGCATGGCCTCGAGACTGGCACGTTCCGCGGTCGCCCGTCGTACGTCGTCCACAGGCCATCAGCGGTCGGCACTGCGTCGTCCGCAGCCGTCAGCGATCTGCGAGCCGGGGCACCGCAACCACGCACGGGGGAGGTCGGCGTGAGCGGATCGCTCAACTGGTCACGCCAACCACGCACAGGCGTGACCGTCGCGGTGCGATGGCCCGCTGGAACGAGAGCAGCGCTCAGGCGCGGTTGACCGCGGAGATCACGGCCTTCAGCGAGGCGGTGACGATGTTGGCGTCCAGCCCGACACCCCACAGGATCTGGTCTCCGACGGCGCACTCGACGTACGCCGCGGCGATCGCGTCCCCACCTGAGGACAACGCGTGCTCCTGGTAGTCGAGCACCCGGATGTCGTTGCGGTTCTCGAACAGCGCGCTGCCTCGCTTCAGCTCGTCGTCGGCGAGCTCGCCCAGGGCGTTCACGAAGGCCGCGATCGGTCCGTTGCCCACGCCGGTCAAGGTCCGCAGCTCACCGTCGACGTAGACGTTCACCTCGAGCGCGTCCTTCTCCCCCGCCGCCGACGAGGTGTGCACGGAGTTCAGGCGCAGCGGGGCCTGCCGGTCCAGGTACTCCGCGCGGAACGCCGCCCAGATGTCGGCCGGGGACATCTCGCCGCCGGCGTCGTCGGTGTGCCGCTGCACGGCCCGGCTGAACTCGATCTGCAGCCGCCGCGGGAGGTCGAGCTTGTGCTCGGACTTGAGGATGTAGGCCACGCCGCCCTTGCCGGACTGGCTGTTCACCCGGATCACGGCCTCGTAGGTGCGGCCCACGTCGTGCGGGTCGATCGGCAGGTACGGCGCCTCCCACGGCAGCTCGGCCACCGGCCGACCGGCCTCGGCGGCGGCCGTCTCGAGCGCCTCGAGGCCCTTCTTGATGGCGTCCTGGTGGGAGCCGCTGAACGCCGTGTAGACGAGGTCGCCGGCGTAGGGGTGGCGCGGGTGCACGGGCAGCTGGGTGCAGTACTCCACCGTGCGACGGATCTCGTCGATGTCGGAGAGGTCGACCTTGGGGTCGATTCCCTGGCTGAACAGGTTCAGCCCCAAGGTCACCAGGTCCACGTTGCCGGTCCGCTCCCCGTGCCCGAACAGGCAGCCTTCGACCCGGTCGGCACCGGCCATCATCGCGAGCTCGGTCGCCGCGACCGCCGTTCCCCGGTCGTTGTGGGGGTGCAGCGAGATCGTGGTGTTCTCGCGCCGGGTCAGCTGGCGGGAGAACCACTCGATCTGGTCGGCGTAGACGTTCGGCGTCGCCATCTCGACCGTCGCGGGCAGGTTGAGGATGATCTCCCGGCCGTCGTCGGGCTGCCACACGTCGGAGACCGCCTCGCACACCTCGACAGCGAACGGCATCTCCGAGCCGGTGAAGATCTCCGGGGAGTACTCGTAGCCGATCTCGGTCTTCTGCAGGTAGGAGTCGGCGTACTTCATGACGATCTCGGTGCCCCGCGTCGCGATGTGCTTGATCTCGTCCTTGCCGGC
>DASQDP010000038.1:0-31029 GCA_035634095.1 Nocardioidaceae bacterium
CCGGGTAGACCTCGACCTGCATCGCCCGGGCCACCGACGGGACCACCCCCTCGGGGGTCTGCACACTGGCCAGGTCGACCCACCAGGACGAGGGGCCCTCCCCGGCCAGCGACCGGGCGACACTGGTCTTGCCCACCCCGCCGGGCCCGACGACGGTCACGCACCGGTGCTGGGCCAGCATCGCCCGCAGGGCCGCCAGGTGTGCCTCCCGCCCGTGCAGCCGGGGCCCTGCCGCCACCGGCGCCGCGGGCTCGCTGGCACCGACCGGCCGCGCGCGCTGCTCAGCCTGCACTTGTGGACGGGCCACCTGCCCCTCCGGCTCTTTCGGACGGACCACCTGCTCGACCGGCACGTCGCGGCGCAGCACCTGCTGGTGCAGGGCTTCCAGCTCGGGCGTCGGGTCCAGGCCCAGCTCGTCGGCGAGCAGGTCGCGGTGGGCGGCGTACGCGGCGAGCGCCTCCCCGACGTCCCCGGACCGGTGCAGGCAGCGCATCAACAGGCCGACGGCGCGTTCGCGCAGCGGGTGCTCTGCGACCAGCACCCGTAGGTCGCCGGTCGCCTCGGCCCAGCGGCCGGCGTCGAGCAGCGCGGCGGCTCGGTCCTCGCAGACGGCCAGCCGCGCGTCCTCGAGCCGGCGGGCCTCGCCCTGCGCCAGGTCCTGCGCGAGCTCGCCCCAGGCGGGTCCGCGCCACAGGGCCAGCGCCTCCGCGAAGCCAGTGGCCGCGACGGTGAGGTCGCGCTGCTCCCGGGCCCGCGCCGCGCGGTCGAGGAACTCCTCGCTGTCCAGGCGCACCCGACTCAGGTCGACCACGTAGCCGGGGCTGCGCCACGACACCAGAGCACCCGCCGGGCCGAGCGCGCGCCGGACCCGGGCCACCGTGGTGTGCAATGCCGCGCGGGGGTCCTCCGGGGGCTCGTCCCCCCAGACGTCCTCGGCCAGCCGAGAGACGCCCACCACCCGGCCGCGCGCCAGCAGCAGGTCGGCCAGCAGCCGCCCGGGCCGGCCCGATGGGAACGGCCGCTCCTCGCCGTCCACCGCGAGCGTCAGCGCGCCCAGGACTCGCACCAGCACCGTGGCGTCGGGCTGGTCGGTGCCGGGCATGGCCTCAGCATGCCGAGTGGTGGAGGGGGTGGTCCAGCGTGAGAGCCGCGGTGTCAGCCGACTGTCGGCGCGGTGTCAGTGGGCGGCGCGAGGCTGGTGGGCAGACACCGCAGCCGGGCTCTCCGGCGCACGACCCCAGGAGCAACGCATGGACACCGACGCCTTCCTCGACCACCTCTTCGACTCGGCACTGGGCGCCTTCGACACGCTCAGCGTCTACATCGGCGACCAGCTCGGGCTGTACGAGGCGCTGCGCCAGCACGGCGCGCTGACCGCTGACGGGCTGGCCAAGCACACCGGCATGCACCCCCGCTACGCGCGGGAGTGGCTCGAGCAGCAGTCGGTGGCCGGGATCCTCACGGTGGAGGACGCCGCCGTGCACGCCGACGACCGGCGCTTCGTGCTGCCCGCCGAGCACGCCGCCGTGCTGGCCGACCGGGACAGCCTCACCTTCTTCGCTCCGTTCGCCCGGATCATCGGCGCCGCGGCGATCCAGCTGCCCGCCCTCTTGGAGGCCTACCGCACCGGTGGCGGTGTCGGCTGGAGCGAGTACGGCGAGGCGATGCGCACCGGCCAGGCCGACGCGAACCGGCCGCTGTTCCTGCACGCCCTCGGGACGGACTGGCTGCCCTCGCTGCCCGACGTGCACCGCCGGCTCAGCGACGGCGGCCGGGTCGCCGACGTGGGCTGCGGGGACGGCTGGTCCTCGGTGGGCATCGCGCTGGCCTACCCCGAGGCGACGGTCGACGGCTTCGACCTCGACGAGGCGTCGGTGCGGGCGGCGACCGGGCACGCGGCGTCGTACGGGCTCGCCGACCGGGTCCGCTTCCAGGCCGTCGACGCCGGCACCGTGGCGCAGGGTGACTACGACCTCGTGACGGCCTTCGAGTGCGTGCACGACCTCGCCGACCCGGTGGGGGTGCTCGCCGGGATGCGCCGGCTGGTGAAGCCCGGCGGCACCGTGCTGGTGATGGACGAGCGGGTGCCGGAGGAGTTCACCGGTCCGGGTGACCCGGTCGAGCAGCTGATGTACGGCATGTCGCTGCTGATCTGCCTGCCGGACGGCATGTCCCACGACGGCTCGCGGGCCACCGGGACCGTGATGCGCCCCGCGACGCTGCGCGGATACGCGAGGGAGGCGGGCTTCTCCGACGTCGAGGTGCTGCCCATCGAGAACGACCTGTTCCGGTTCGACCGGCTCGTCGCCTGAGCGGCCCGTCGGCGGCCGCCGAGCGTGCCGGCGGCCGCTGCGTGCCACAGCGGCCGCCGGGCGTCCCAGTGGCAGACTCTCCGTCATGAGCCGCGTCGTGTACCTGCACGTCGGCGCGCCCAAGACGGGTACGACGTACCTGCAGGACCGGCTCGCGCACAACCAGGCCGCCCTGCGCCGGCGTGGCGTGCACTACCCGATCGGGCTGCACGCCAGCCACTTCCGCCCGGCGCTGGACGTCCTGCAGCAGCCGTGGGGTGGTCTGCAGGTGGACGTGGACGGGGAGTGGGACGCGCTGGCGGCACGGGTCCGCCGACTCACCGGCAGGGTGGTCATCTCTCACGAGATCCTGGCCGCGGCGAAGCCGGTCCAGGTCAGGCGCGTGATGGCCGGCCTGCGGGACAGCGAGGTGCACATCGTCTACTCCGCCCGCGACCTGGCCCGGCAGATCCCCGCGGAATGGCAGGAAGGGGTCAAGCACCAGCGCAAGGTGGCGTTCGGCAGCTTTCTCCGGCAGGTGCAGGACGCCAAGCGGGTCAAGCCCACGCTGTGGTTCTGGCGGGTGCAGAGCCTGCCCGACGTGCTCAGCCGCTGGTCGCAGGGGCTGTCGCCCGACCGGGTGCACCTGGTCACGGTGCCGCAGACCGGGGCACCGCGAGACGAGCTGTGGGAACGCTACTGCCGGGCGTTCGGCATCGACCCTGCCTGGGCGCCGGAGGAGAGCGAGCGGGAGAACGTCTCGATCGGCGCCGCGGAGACGTACCTGCTGCGCAAGCTCAACCGCCGGCTGCGGCAGGCCGGGCTGCCCTCGGAGGACTACCGCCGGCTGGTGCGCGAGCTGGTGGTGCACCAGACCCTCGCGCAGCGGCCGAACATGACGCGGGTGACCCTGCCCCCAGCCGCCCACGGGTGGGCCGAGGAGGTCGCCGAGGAGTGGGTGGAGTGGGTGCGCGGCTCCGGCATCGACGTGGTGGGCGACGTGGACGAGCTGCGCCCGCTCCCCGCGGAGGACGAGCGCTGGGTCAACCCGGACCGCCCCCGGCGCCTGGAGATGGTGGAGGCCGCGGTCGACGCCCTGGTGGCGCTGACCCTGGAGGCTGCGAGGCGGCCCGACCCGCACGAGCAGATCGGTGCCAGGATCGGCCGGGCGGCCCGTCGGCTGCTGCCGCGGTGACCTATCTGCAGGACGTCTGGTCCTGGCAGCAGCACCTGCGGTCCGGGGGCAGCACGTCGTGGCGGGAGTGGCTGCTCACCGACCGGACGGGCGTGGCTGTGCCGGCCGGGTGGTCGGAACCCGGCGCCGCCCAGCTGGAGGTGGTGCGCCGGCTGGCGCTGCGCCGCCTGGGCGGCCCGGGGTCCGAGGACCGGCCGGGCGCGTTCGCGGACCTGGCGGACCTGGTGACCAGCCGCTCCGGGCCGGGCCGCGGGCTGGGGCAGCAGCCACTGGCGTGGGGTCCGGAGGGCACCGGGTCCGGCCACCCCGGTGAGGGCGACCCGCTCAGCGGGCGGTTCCCGGCCTCGACTGCGACCTCGCGCCGCCACCGGGTCGGCGCGCCGCCCGTGGACCCGGCCGAGGTGCCCCTCGAGGAGCTGGTCCGGGTGGGTGTGGGCGCTCTGACCGAGCTCCTGCTCGACCCGGGCGCCCCTCCGGACGGGGACCGCCACTCCCGGCGCCGTGCCCCGGCGTTCGGCCGGATGACCGGGACCGCGCCGTTCCTCCTGGACGGCGCGCCTGTGACCGTGTCCGCTGTGCGCCAGGCCCTCGCCGCGGCCGGCCACAGCAAGCCCGGGGCGGCGTCCGGCGTGGTCCTGCTCGCCGAGCCGTTCGACCAGGCGCTGGCCCAGGCCTGGTCGGCGCGGGTGCAGCACGGTTCGCCGGCGCGTTGGGCCGGCTTCGTCGCGCGGTGGTCGGGGCGCCTCGAGCTCCCGCGGTCAGCGGACCTGCCCACGCTGGCGAGGACGTGGGCCGACAGGGTCGGCGCGGCACAGGTGCACGTGGTGGTCGCCACCGGCGGTGTGCAGGAGGCGAGCCGGGTGGCCGCGGAGGTGCTCGGCCTGCGCACGGGCCGGCGTGCGACGCCGTCGCGGCAGCACGGGACCGCTGCGCTGCCCCCGGCAGGGGTCGACGTGGCCCGCCGGGTCAACGCTGTCCTCGGGGTGCGTGTCGCTCCACCGGAGCGGGAGGCGGCGCTGCGGCGCTTGGTGCGGACCCTGCCCGCGGGACCGGCGCGGATGGCGCTCACCGTTCCGGGACGGTTCCAGGCCCGGGTGCTCGAGCGCGCGGAACGGCTCGCGACCGCCGTCCGCGAGGGCGGTTACCCTGTGCACGGGTCCCCCGGGGCGCTCGTCCCCGGCTTCTCCGGTCTGCCGACGCGGCCGGACCTCCAGGACACCCTCGAGGTCGTCCTCGCCACCTGCCTGGGGCTGGCCCGGCGGCCTCGGAGCGAAGGAGCAGTCAGCGGTGGGTGACCCGGTGGACGGCCCGGTGGACGGCCCGGTGATCGGCCCACTGCCACCCGGCGGGCGGCGCGTCCTGGTGCACGTCGGCGCACCGAAGACCGGCACGTCGTTCGTGCAGGACGTGCTCTGGCTCAACCGCCACTCGCTCGCGGAGCAGGGCTTCCTCTACCCCGCGGAGCGCTTCGACGAGCACTTCCTGGCTGCGCTCGACCTGCTCGAGCTGCCGTGGGGAGGGCTGGAGAGGCAGGCGGTGGGGGCCTGGGACCGGCTGGCGGAACGGGTGCGCGCCTGGCAGGGCACCGCGGTCGTCTCGCACGAGATCCTGGCCACCGCGACCCGGCAGCAGGTTCGCCGCGCGCTGGAGTCGTTCGGGGACGCCGAGGTGCACGTCGTGCTGTCCGCGCGTGACCTGGTCCGACAGATCCCGGCCGAGTGGCAGGAGAACGTCAAGCACCGCCGGACCGTCGGCTACGGCGAGTTCCTGGACCGGATCACCGATCCCCACCGCACCGGCGAGCTGGCCTCCTGGTTCTGGGGAGTGCAGGAGGTGCCCGACGTCCTGGACCGGTGGGGAGGCACCCTGCCGCCCGAGCGCGTGCACCTGGTCACGGTCCCGAAGCCGGGAGCGCCGCGCGACCTGCTGTGGCAGCGGTTCGCCTCGGTCCTGGGTCTCGACGCGTCGGCGCTGGCACCGGAGACGAACCGGTCCAACGCCTCGCTCGGGGTCCCGGAGACCGCGCTGATCCGTCGCATCAACGAGCGGGTCAACAACGGGGTGCTGCGCAACGAGGACTATCGGGAGCTGGTCCGCGAGCTGCTCGCGCACCGGACCCTGTCGCTGCGGACCGGGTCGCCGCGGCTGGGGCTGCCGCCGGACGTCCGCACCTGGGCAGTGGACCTGTCCGAGGAGTGGATCGAGGTGCTGACCGAGCGGGGGTACGACGTCCGCGGCGACCTCGACGAGCTCAGGCCGGACCGCATCGCGCCGGCCTTCAGCGACCCGGACGACCCGGACCGCGACGACCTGGCGGACGCCGCCGTGGAGGCGGTGGTCACCCTGCTCGACGAGGTCGCCCGCCTGCAGGGCACCGAGCGCCGGCTCGCCGAGGACCTGGAGGCGGCGTACGTCGAGCTGGAGCGCTCCCGGAGCCTGCGGTTCCGGGCGAAGCGGCGCCTGGTGCTCGAGGCGGACCGGCGCCGGGCCCTCGCCCTGGCCCTGGCGGCCTACCGAAGGCTGCGTCGCAGCAGCTCCCGGTCGGCGTAGCGGCCGACCTGCCAGGTGGCGTAGGCGTCGGTGCCGGCTCCGAACACGCCGCCCACCACCGGCACCCGGCGGCCCACCGTCGTGGCGATGCGCTTGCCCGCGGCCTTGGTGAGCAGCTCGGAGGTGACCTCGGCGGCGACCACCGCGTCGAGGCTCGGGTCGTGGGTGGGGGCGGTGGCGATGCCCATCGGGGTGCTCGGCAGCCGCTTGCTGCGCACCAGCTTCTTGATGGCGTCCTCGCCCAGGATGCAGGCGAGGACGGCGTTGCGGACCCGCTGGTCGGTCAGGTCGTAGCCGCGCAGGTGCGCGATGGAGGCGACCAGCCGGCACTGGATCAGCGCCAGTCCCGCGATGTTGGTCGGCATCATCACCGCCGCGGTCACCAGGCCGCCCACGTTGGTGGCGAACCCCTGGGCGCCGGCGAGGCGCACGTGGTCCTCGAGCAGCTCGTGCAGGGCCCGCTCGACGTTGCCGCCCTCGGCGGCGAGCACCTTGTCGGCGTTGGCGACGGCACCCGGCAGGGGCCCCACGCCGGTGATCGCGCGCCGCAGCGCCTCGTGCACGAAGCGCGAGCTGATGTCGGGGGCGGCCTTCGCCATCCGCGGGGCCAGGGCCTTGCCCAGCGAGCCGATGCCCATGTCCGTGTCCTCCCCTGTCCCGTGCCGGCCGCTCGTCGGGGCCGCGCTCCCGACCCTAGCCGGGCGGTCGTAGAGCCCGGCCGCGCTGGGACAGTGCCCTGCTTTGATGGGGCCATGCCCGCCGAGCCCCCCGCGACCGGATGGGTGTTCCCCGACCTCGGGAGACTGCCGTGGGACGACGACGCCGACGACCTCGTGGGTGCGGGTGCGGACCTGGAGCCGGGGACGCTGCTGGCGGCGTACCGGCAGGGGCTCTTCCCGATGCCGGCCGGGGACGGACGCCGCCGCCGGCGCGGTTCGGTGCTGTGGTGGTCACCGGTCGAGCGGGGGGTGCTGCCGCTGGACGGGCTGCGGGTCTCGCGCTCGCTCCGGCAGTCCGCGCGGCGGATGGAGGTCCGCGTGGACACCGCCTTCGACTCGGTGGTCGCCGCCTGCGCCGACCCGTCCCGCGAGGGAGGGTGGATCGACGGCCAGATCCGCGCCGCCTACGGCCGCCTGCACGCCCTGGGCTGGGCGCACTCGGTGGAGGCCTGGCAGGACGGGAAGCTCGTCGGGGGCCTGTACGGCGTCGCGGTGGGCGGGCTCTTCGCCGGGGAGTCGATGTTCCACCGGGTCAGCGACGCCTCGAAGGTCGCGCTTGTCGCGCTCGTCGAGCTGCTGCGCGACGAGCACGCGGACCGGCGGTTGCTCGACGTCCAGTGGCGCACCGAGCACCTGGCGTCCCTCGGCGTGGTGACGCTGCCGCGCCCGGAGTACCTGTGCCGGCTGCGGGAGGCGGTGGACCTGCCGCCGCCGAGGGCCTTCCGCTGACCCGGCGGCCAGCGGGTGCTCAGACCACCCGTGGAGGGTGCCCGAGCTCGCTGACCATGGGCCGCCCCGCCGCCTCCCACTCCAGCATCCCGCCGTGCAGGTTCACCACGTCGCGACCTCGCTGCTGGAGGTATCCGGCCGCGTGCGCGGACCGGCCGCCCACCCGGCACACCACCAGGACCTGGCCCTCGGGGATCTCCGCCAGACGCCCGGGCAGGTCGTGCAGCGGGATGTGGGTGGCGCCCTCGATGTGGCCGTGCACCCACTCCACGTCCTCGCGCACGTCGAGCACGTGCACCCCGTCCGGCAGCGGGAGCGGGACGCCGGCGACGGCGACGTTGCGGATGCCGGGGGTCATGGGTGTCACCGTAGCCAAGTCGTGGCGGGCCGGGGTCACTTGAGGAGCCGCGACATCCGGCGGTCCGCGAGTGGCTTGCCGCCGGTCTGGCAGGTGGGGCAGTACTGCAGTGACGAGTCCGCGAAGGAGACCTCCCGCACCACGTCGCCGCAGACGGGGCACGGTTGACCGGTGCGGCCGTGCACCGCGAGGTTGATCTTCTTCTCGCCCTTCAGGTCCGCGGCGGCGAGCCCGCGGGAACGGTCCACGGCCTCGCCGAGGACCCGGCGGATGGCGTCGTACAGCGTCTGCAGGTCCTCGCCCACGATGCTGGACGCCGGCTTGAACGGCGACATCCTCGCTGCGTGCAGCAGCTCGTCGGAGTAGGCGTTCCCGATGCCTGCGATGGTGCCCTGGTGACGCAGCACCCCCTTGACCTGGGCGCGGCCGGCGCCCTGCAGGATCCGCCCGAGCACGTCGATGGTGAACGACTCGTCCAGCGGGTCGGGTCCGAGGCTGGCGATGCCGGGCACCTCGAGCGGGTCGCGGACGACGTACACGGCGAGCCGCTTCTTCGTGCCCGCCTCGGTGACGTCGAGTCCCGAGCCGTCGTCGAGGTGGACCCGCGCCGCCATGGGGGACTTGTTGCTGGGCTTGGGCGGCAGCGAGGGCACCTCGGCACGCCAGCGGATCCAGCCGCCCCGGGCCAGGTGCAGGACCAGGTGCAGACCGGAGGCGTGCACGTCGAGGAACTTGCCGTGCCGGGTCACGTCCTCGACGAAGCAGCCGGCCAGCGCGCTCACCGGCGGGTCGAACGTCTTGAGGGCGCTGAAGGCGGCGATGTCGACCCGGGTGACGGCGCGACCGACGAGCCGTCCGCGCAGGTCGAGCGCGAGACCCTCTACCTCGGGCAGCTCCGGCACCGGACCAGTGTAGAAGTGCAGCCGTCGATCGACTGGCGCAACCGCCTCGGGAGGGGTACCGGGGCCGTCGGTGCGAGGTTGTGCCAGTCGACCTGCGGGCAGACACTGGACAGGTGCTCCCGGTCACGCCGTTGCCGGCGGCGGGCGAGGTCTTCCTCGACACCCGCGGCTCCGGTCGCGCGCTCCGGGTCGCCTGGCACGTCGATGCGCACGGGCCCGCCGGCGGGCAGGACACCGCCGCGTCCGGGCTGGTGGTGCTGTCGCTCTGGCACGGCGACACCTGCACCGGCAGCTTCCGGATGGAGGCGGCGGACGTGCCCACGCTGGTCGCTGCGCTGCAGGACGGCCTCTCCCGCGCTGGCGTGGCGCGGCGGTCGGTCCCGAGCACGGCCGAGGGGCTCACCGGCTGAGGCGAAACGCGCTAACGCTCGCTAGGAGGTTCTAGCGATTTCGCTAGAACGTTGGATACTCTTCGAGCGTGGACCCGGTCCGGAACCCCTACGCCCCCGGCGCCGGCCAGCGCCCACCCGAGCTGGCCGGCCGTGACCGCCAGCTCGCCCAGTTCGAGGTGACCCTGGAGCGCGTGGCCGCCGGGCGTCCCGAGCGTTCGCTGGTGCTGTCCGGACTGCGCGGCGTGGGGAAGACCGTGCTGCTCAACGCGCTGCGGGGGCAGGCGGTGCACCGCGCATGGGGAACGGGCAAGCTCGAGGCGCGCCAGGACCAGTCGATCCGGCTCCCGCTGGCCCAGGCGGTGCACGCCGCGGTCCGGGAGGTCGCGCACCGGCACCGCGACCCCGACCGCGTCGACGCGGTGGCCGGGGTGCTCAAGTCGTTCGCGCTGCGGACCCGCCTCGAGGACCGCAAGGGCGTCCGAGCCGCTTCCGTGACGAGCGCGGACGTGCCCGCGGCGCGAGGGCGCGCCGACTCCGGCGACCTGGAGCTCGACCTGGTGGAGCTGTTCACCGATGTGGCCGAGCTCGCCCGCGACCTGGGGGTCGGCGTCGCGGTCTTCGTCGACGAGATGCAGGACATCCCCGGCGCCGAGCTCGCCGCCCTGTGCGGGGCGTGCCACGAGATCAGCCAGCAGGGCGCGCCGCTGCTGGTGGTCGGTGCCGGCCTGCCGCACCTCCCGGTGGCACTGGCCGCCTCCAAGTCGTACGCCGAGCGGCTGTTCCACTACGTGTCCGTGGACCGGCTGCCCCGACAGATGGCCGACCGCGCCCTGCTCGTGCCGGCGGGCAGCGAGGGCGTCGGGTACGACGAGGCGGCGCTCGACGAGCTCTACCGGCTCACCGACGGCTACCCGTACTTCGTCCAGGCCTACGGCAAGGTCACCTGGGACACCGCCCTGGCCAGCCCCATCCGGGTCTCCGACGTGCTCGAGGCGGCGCCCGAGGCCGAGGGCGAGCTCGCCGTCGGGTTCTTCGGCGCCCGCTTCGACCGGGCCACCCCCGCCGAACGCGACTACATGCGCACGATGGCCGACCTCGCCGTGCACACCCGCGACGGCGCGGTCACCACCGCTGACATCGCCAAGGCGCTGGCCCGCAGGCCGCAGAGCCTCTCCCCGGCGCGGGACGGGCTGATCAAGAAGGGACTCGTGTACTCCAGCGAGCGCGGCACCGTCGCGTTCACGGTGCCGCACTTCGCGAAGTTCCTGCGGGCGCAGGGCGGTTGAGTGCCCGCATCGCGGCGAACGGTGTCACGATAGAGGCCATGCACCAGCTGACGGGCCGGCCGCAGGTCGTCGCCCACCGCGGAGCCAGCGGGGACAACCCGGAGCACACCCTGGCCGCCTACGTCGCGGCCCTGGACTCCGGCGCCGACGGGCTGGAGTGCGACGTCCGGCTCACCGCGGACGGGCACCTCGTCTGCGTCCACGACCGCCGCGTGGACCGCACCACGAACGGCCGCGGCCTGGTGTCGACCATGGAGCTCGCCGAGCTCGACGAGCTCGACTTCGCGTTCTGGCAGAGTCCGTGGTCCGACCTCGACGACGAGGCTCCCGAGATCGACGAGGACGCCCGCAGGGTGCTCACGGTGCGCCGCCTGCTGGAGACCGCACGCGACTACCAGCGGCCGGTCGACCTGGCCATCGAGACCAAGCACCCGACCCGGTACGGCGGTCTCGTGGAGCGACGCCTGGTCGAGCTGCTGAGCGCGGTCGGCTGGGCCGGGCGCGGGTCGCCGGCGCGGGTGATGAGCTTCTCGCCGGTGGCGCTGACCAGGGTCAAGCGACTGGCTCCCGAGCTCGAGGTGGTGCTGCTGATCGACGGGCAGGTCCCCTGGCAGCTGGCTCCCAGCGTGCTGGCTCCGGGGTGGGTGGCCGGGCCCGGCATCGACCTGCTGCGGGAGAACCCCCGCATCGTCCCCCGGCTGCTGGGTCGTCAGCGCCGGCTGCACGTGTGGACGGTCAACGACCCCGCCGACCTCGACCTGTGCCTGTCGCTGGGCGTGGAGGCGGTGATCACCGACAACCCGCGCCGGGCCCTCGAGCACTTCGACGGACCCGCCGCCTGGGACCCGCGGTCCTGAGCGCCGGTCCGTGAGGCGCGGCCGGCGGAGCGTTCGGCCGGCGTTTCGCAGGCAGCGGTGCCGGGAACAACGTCCGACACGAACAGAGTCGAGACGAGCGGGGGAGGACGGTGGCAGACAGTCAGCCGAGCACCCCGGTCACCATGCGGCTGCCCTTCGAGGCGTCGTCGGTGCCGGTGGCCCGGCAGGGTCTCAAGAGCTTCCTGGGTGGGGTCGGCGGATCCGAGAACTCCGTCGAGGACGCGCGCGTGGTCATCTCCGAGCTGGTTGCCAACTCCGTGCGCCACGCACGCCCGCTCTCTGACGGCGGCCTCCAGGTCTCCTGGGTGCTCGAGGGCGGCGGGTTGCAGGTCTCGGTGACCGACGGTGGCGGGCGCAGTCGACCCCGCCGCGTCTCGGCGTCCGCCTCAGCGCTCGCCGGGCGCGGCATGGCCATCGTGGACGTGCTCAGCGAGGAGTGGTGGAGCGAGCGCACCGAGGGCAGGTGCACGGTGCACGCCGTGCTGCACGTCTGACGTCCCGGTCGTGCCGCCGACCCACCCGGCAGCGCCTGCGTAGGCTCCGGACATGGGAAAGAAGGCACGGGTCAAAGCCCGATCGGCAGGCATCCCGGCGGGTGTGCGCGGCCAGGCCGACGCGCCGGTGGCACCACGACAGCCGTGCCCCTGCGGGTCGGGGCGTCGGTACAAGGCCTGCCACGGCTCGAGCGCCGGGCCTGCAGCCCCCTACGTCTCCCGGCCCTTCGCGGGGATCACCGGCGAGTGCGACCTGATCGCGATGCGCGAGATCGTTCCTGCGGCCACCTCCCCGTTGCCGGTCCGCGATGAGGTCGCCGGCGGGCGGGCGGTGCAGGTGTGCTCGCTGTTGCCGATGGCGGCTCCCGCCCTGTCCCGTGCCGACGGCAGCATCTGGCTCGGGCTCCAGGTGCAGCACGGCTTCGGGGACCCCAGCCGGGACCTGGCCGCCGTGCTCCTCAAGGCGCTGGACGAGGAGCCCGGGGCCGGCGTGGTCGGGCTGACCGACCCACCGGGGGAGGGTCCGCGGCTGCAGGACCTTCTCACCGGCAGCCCGCTGGACGTCACCGTGCACGAGGGTTTCGACTTCTGGATCGCCGACGTCCCCGACCCGACCGGCGCGGCAGCCGCCTCCTTGGCGTCGGCGAACGAGGCGGCGAACCCCAGCAGCCGGCTGTCCTCCGTCGAGGCTGCGTACTGGACCGACGTGGGCACCCGGGAGCACCTGCGGTGGGTGCTGCCGTACGACGAGGAGCCGCTGCTCGACGCACTCGCGCGCCTGCACGTGGCCGGGCGGCACCGGGTGGCCGACGGTTCGCGGTTCGTCGGGATGTTCCGGACCCACGGGCGGCTGGTGCCGGTGTGGGACCTGCCGTCGGGCACGGGGGCGACCGTGCTGGAGGAGCCGGCAGCGCGGTTCGAGGCGGCCCTGGTGGCCGCCCTGGAGGACGACGCGCCGCTGACCGGGGAGGAGCGGGCGGCCCGCAGCGGGTTGACGAACCGCCAGCTGACCATCCGATGATGCAGATTGCCATACGTTCTCGCTAGACCAGTCGACCGGAAATGGCGACGCGGCCCCGATGGCGTGCCCGCTGGTTGATCCGACCGGCACCTGCCCCCTAGATTTGACGACGCCCGGTCGTTGTTGCATCCCCCGTCAACAACGACCGGGCTTTTGCGCGGCTGGGCGCCCGTTGGTGCATGGTGAGGCCGGGCAGGGGTACGTCGGGCCCTCATCACTAAGGACGGCGGCAATGTGGAGCCCATCGAGGAGACCCGAGCAGCGCTGGACCTCCTGACGACCCAGGGGGACCCCGAGGTCGGTATCGCCCTGTTGCGGATGGGACGGATGGCGCGCCAGGTCGCGCCCGCCTGTGTCGGCCTGAGCCTCGGCCTGCTCGACGAGGAGCTCACGTTCACCCTGGTGGCCAGCAGCGAGGAGATCGCGGCCTTCGACGCGATGCAGTACCTCGACGGGGGACCCTGCGTCGACGGGGCCCACGACGGGAAGCGGGTCGAGGTGGACATCGACGACATCGCCCAGCAGGAGGAGGAGTGGCTGATGTACGCCCAGGCCACCGCCGCGGCCGGGATCCGCAGCAGCCTGACCCTGCCGGTGGTGCGTAGCGGGCGGGTGATCGGCACCGTGAACCTGTACGGAGCGACGGCCGACGCCTTCACGGGGCGTCAGGACGAGCTGGCCGAGGCGCTGGGCGTGGCGGCGGGCGCCGCGATCACCAACGCGGACCTCACCTTCGCGACCCGGCTCGACGCGGTGGAGGCACCCCAGCGGATCCTGGACCAGGACGACGTGGACATCGCCCTCGGGATGATCGCGCGGAGCCAGAACGTGGACATCCCGGTCGCGCAAGAGCGGCTGCGGCAGGCCGCCGCCCGCGCCGGGATCACCGAGGGCCAGGCGGCCCGGGCCGTGCGAGGCGTGCTGATCCCGGACTAGCCGCGCAGCGGCTCGCGGCTGATCGGGCAGGACATGCACCGCGGTCCGCCCCGGCCCGACCCCAGCTCGGCCCCGGAGATCGCGACCACCTCGATGCCGGCCTCCTCCAGCCGGGAGTTGGTCTCGACGTTGCGCTCGTAGGCCACCGCGACCCGCGGCGAGATGGCCAGGGTGTTGTTGCCGTCGTCCCACTGCTCGCGCTCGGCGGTCACCGGGTCGAGGCCGGTGTCGATCTGGTGCAGGGTGTCGATGCTCATCGCCTTGGCGGCCGCCACCAGGAAGGGCTCGGCGTCGGCCACCTGCAGCACCAGGTCTGCGTCGCCGCGTGAGCCCGCCGGCGCCCCGGCGCCGTCGGCCACGGTGACCGCGTAGGCCGTGAGCGTGTCGGCCACGTTGGGGTACATCACGATCTTGTCGACGTCGACCATCGTGCACACGGTGTCGAGGTGCATGGTCGCGCGCTCCTGTGCGATCGGCACGGCCAGCACGGTGGAGGCCAGGCCGGCCCCGATCACCTGGCGCGCGAGCCGTTCGGCGCCGGCGGGCGTCGTACGCTCCCCGACGCCGACCGCGAGGACACCCGGGGCGAGCAGCAGCACGTCCCCGCCCTCCACGTGCTCGCGGCCGCGGATCGTCGCGGTGCCGGCGAAGCGCGGGTGCTCGGCGTAGATCAGCCCGGTCAGCTGCGTCTCTCGCTCGCGGGCCGGCATGGCGAGCGAGGTGATCGCGACCCGGTCCCGCACCCAGACGCTGGAGTCGCGGGTGAACAGCAGGTTCGGCAGCGGGTCGATGAGGAAGTCGTCGCTGGCCAGCAGGCTGGTGACGAGGCCGTGGCCGCCGCGGACCTCGTCGTTGCGGACGCCGGCGGTGAGGAACCGGGAGAGCTCGTCGGGAGCCTGGTCGTGCAGGGCCGCGTCGAGGTACCTGCGCAGGGTGTCGCCGAGGTGCAGGCTGGACAGGACGCCGGCGATGGCGTGCTCGCGGGCGGCCTCGCTCTGCAGCGTCTCGGTCAGCAGCTCGGTGAGGTAGAGCACCTCGACGTCACGGTCCCGCAGGGCCTGGGCGAAGGCGTCGTGCTCGTCCTGCGCGCGGCTGACCCAGGGGATGCCGTCGAAGAGGAGCTTGTCGTTGTTGCGGGGAGTGAGGCGCTGCAGCTCGGGGCCGGGGCGGTGCAGCAGGACCGTGCGCAGCCGGCCCACCTCACTGTCGACGCCGTGGGGATGGGACTGGTCCGCGACCGGGTTCGTCATGACCGGCAGCGTAGTGGCGACCCTACGGTCTCGGGTGGGTCGGCGGGTCAGCCGGTGGCCAGCTCCACGACGGTGAGCACGGCCAGCAGCAGGCACACCCCGGCGCCGATGTAGTGCAGGACCGCCAGCCGCAGGTGCCGCAGCAGCAGCCGGCCCGCGACGATGGCGAGCCCGGACACGGTCAGGAGCGCGGTCCAGGCACCCAGGAAGACGCTGACGTGGTCGTCGTACCGGGTCACGAAGCTGATCGTCAGCAGCTGCGACAGGTCCCCCCACTCCGCCGCGAAGAGCACCAGGAACGACGCCACGACCGCGCTGAGGAAGGACCGGGGCTCGGTCGCTCGGGCGGCGTACTCCTCCTCCTGCTCGTGCTCCGCGGAGTCCGCGCCCGGCGCGGTCCGGAACAGCACGACGGCCCCTGCCAGGAAGATGACCGTGGCGACGACCTGCAGCACGGCGTCGGGCAGCAGCGTGGCCAGCGCGCCGACCGTGACGGCGACCAGCGTCTGCACCCCGAAGGCGAGGCCGACCCCGATCCACACCGCCAGCGGCGGATAGCGGGTCGACAGCACCAGCGCTGCGATGAACGTCTTGTCCGGCAGCTCCACGATGAAGATCGCGCCGAAGGTGGCGGCGAGGACGGCGAGGTCCACGGCGGCTCAGCCTCCGTCCGTGCGACGACCGACGTACCGGCGGCCCGCCGCGGACGCCTCGGCGAGCACGTCCTTGACCGGCCGCCCGCTGGCGGTGGCTGCGCGCGCCACGTCGTCGTACTCGGGCTGGGCGTTCACCACCAGCCCGCGGTGCGCCGCGAGCTTGACGCGGACCTCGTGCCCGGCGGCGCGGACCGTCTCGACGCTGCGGTCCAGCGCTGTCTTGCTGACCGGGAGCTCGCGGAGCCCGATGGTCGAGGTCTGGGCGAAGATCTCGGTCCGTACGGCGTCCGCGTGCTCTGCCGCCACCAGGGCGGTCAGGGTGTGCGCCGGGCGACCCTTCTTCATCAGGATCGGGGTCAGCCAGGCGTCCGACGCCCCGACGCGGAGCAAGGCAGCGAGCACGTCCGGCCACAGCCGCGGGTCGAGGTCGTCGATGTTCGCCTCCAGCAGCAGCGGCCCTGGAGCCGTTCCCCCCGCGGGGACCTCCTCGCCGAGGAACAGCCGCAGCACGTTGGCGTGAGTCGCCGGGTCGCGGCCTCCGGCGCCGACGCCGACGTCGACGACGCTCATCAGCGGCTGCGGTCCGTACGACGTCGCGTTGGCGGCGAGCAGGGCCGCGCCGGTGGGGGTGCACAGCTCGGTCGTGCCGGGCCCGGCGTACGACGGGACGCCGCGCAGCAGCTCGGCCACGGCCGGAGGCGGCACCGGCAGCACGCCGTGCGCGCCGTCGACGTGCCCGGAGCCGACGGCGACCGGGGACACGACCAGCTGCTCCATGCCCAGGTGCGCGAGTCCGGCGGAGACCCCGACCACGTCGGCGATCGCGTCCAGGGCACCGACCTCGTGGAAGTGGACGTCGTCGGTGGTGGTGCCGTGCACGGCGGCCTCGGCTGCCGCCAGCCGCTCGAAAGCCGTGTGCGCCCGGGCCCGCACCCGCTCGTCCAGCGTCGCGGCGGCGAGCAGGGCCGCGACGTCGGGCCAGGTGCGGGACGTGCTGGTGTCGGCCACCCGCACGTGGCAGCGGGTGGCCGCGAAGCCGCGCCGGTCCACCCGCTCGACCTGCAGCGACACGTCCTCCGGCGCGACCGCCCGGACCGCCGCCTCGAGCACGTCCACGGGCACGCCGACGTCGAGCAGTGCCCCGAGCAGCATGTCGCCGCTGGCGCCGGAGGAGGCGTCGACCCAGCCGAGGAGAGGGCCGATCACCCCCGCCCCCCCGGATTCGTCTGCGGTCCGGGAGGCATGTCGTGCGGGGTGACCGCAGACGAATCGGGGGAGGTGCGGCGGGCGACCCGCGCCGCGAAGACGCCCGCACCGAACCCGTTGTCGATGTTGACCACGCTCACGCCGGGGGCGCAGGAGTTCAGCATCGCGAGCAGCGCCGCCAGCCCGCCGAAGGAGGCGCCGTATCCGACGCTGGTGGGGACGGCGACGATCGGCACGCCCACCAGGCCACCGACGACGCTGGGCAGCGCGCCCTCCATCCCGGCGACCACGACCAGGCAGTCAGCGGCGAGCAGCTCGTCGCGCACGGCGAGCACCCGGTGCAGGCCCGCGACACCGACGTCGGTCACGACGTGCACGCCGGCGCCGTACACCCGGGCGGTGAGGGCGGCCTCGGCCGCGACCGGGCCGTCGGAGGTGCCGGCGGAGACGACGACCACCCGGCCGTGCGGCGGAGGCAGTGCCCCGAGCGTGGCGGCGCGGGCCAGACGGTCCACGACCGCCTCCGGGTGCGCGGCCGCCACCGCGTCCATGGTGTCGTCGCCGAGCCTGGTCGCCAGCACGGCGCGGTCGGGATGCGCGGAGTGCAGCGTCCCGAGCAGCTCCACCACCTGCTGCGGCGTCTTGCCGGCTCCGTACACGACCTCGGGGTCCCCCGTGCGCGACGCGCGGTCGGTGTCCAGCCGCGCGTAGCCGCCCACCGGGGTGGTGCCGTCGGTCCGGTCGGTCATGGCCGCGAATCTATCCCCCGGCCGGCGCCCGCCTCCGGGCCGTAGGGTGGCGCCGTGTCCGGAGTCACGCCCCAGCGCTACGCCTACCTCGGGCCGGAGGGCACCTTCACCGAGCAGGCGCTGCGCTCCCTTCCGGACGCTGCCACCGCCGACCTGCAGCCCTGCTCGACCGTGACCGTCGCGCTGGACGCGGTGCGTGCCGGGGAGGCCGACGGGGCGGTGGTCCCCATCGAGAACTCCGTGGAGGGGTCGGTCCCGGTCACGCTGGACGAGCTGGCCACCGGCGTACCGCTGATGATCACGGGCGAGATGACGGTCCCGGTGGCGTTCAGCCTGCTGGTCCGTCCGGGCGTGCAGCGAGAGGACGTAGGCCGGGTCGCGACCCACCCGCACGCGGCGGCGCAGACCCGGCGCTGGTGCGCTGAGCACCTGCCGCAGGCAGAGGTCGTGCACACCACCTCGACCGCCCACGCCGCCGCCGCGCTCACCCGCCCGGACGCCGAGTGGGACGCGGCCATCTCCGCACCCGTCGCGGGGGAGCACTACCGGCTCACGACCCTGGCCGAGGGCATCGGCGACAACCCGGACGCGCTGACCCGGTTCGTGCTGGTGTCCCGTCCGGGGCCGCCGCCGCAGCCGACCGGCCGGGACAAGACCTCGATCGTCGCGTTCATGCACGAGGACCACCCCGGTGCCCTGATGGAGATCCTCGACCAGCTCACCATGCGCGGGGTGAACATGACCCGCATCGAGTCACGGCCGACGGGCGCCGCCCTCGGCAACTACTGCTTCTCGGTGGACTGCGAGGGGCACGTCGAGGAGGCGCGGGTGGGGGAGGCCCTGATGGGTCTGCGGCGGGTCTGCGCCGACGTGCGCTTCCTGGGCTCCTACGAGCGCCACGACGGGGTGGCTCCGAACATCCGGGCCGGCACCACCGACCGGGAGTTCCAGGACGCCGCGGCCTGGCTCGCGCGCCTCCGCAACGGAGCCTGACCGCGTCCCTAGGCTCGCCACGATGAACGACTCGTTACTTTCCGCACTGGTCGTCGCAGCCATGGTGCTCGGCCTGTGTGCCGTCGGCGTCAGCCTCGTGGCGCTGCGGCGCACCACGCCCGAGGCGCGTCGCGCCGCCCGGCGCGACCCCGCCAACGTGCCCAGCGACGTCGCCGGCCTGCGCGCGGAGGTGCAGGCGCTGCGTACGGAGGCGGCCGGGGCTCTGCGGCACCCCTCCGTCGTGCGGTACGACGCCTTCGGCGACATGGGCGGCCGGCTGTCCTGGTCGGTGGCGCTGCTCGACGACGCGGGCAACGGCGTCGTGCTGACCTCGATCCACGGGCGCAGCGAGGCCCGCACCTACGCGAAGAACATCACCGCGTGGTCCTGCGAGCAGGCCATGTCGCCCGAGGAGGAGGAGGCGGTCACCTTCGTCCGCTCGAGCTGACGGCGGCGAGGTGCCGACCGGCTCAGGCCGGCTGCTCCACGCTCGCCCAGCGGTGGCCGCACGGTCCGCCGTCACGGACGTCGAGCGTGCCGGCGGTGACGTCGATCGCGACGGTCGCGAGCGTGCGGTGCCAGAGCACCGGGTCCGGGTCGAGGAAGTTGTGGCGGCAGACGCCGCCGTCCCCGTCGTGGTGCGTCATCGCCTGCAGCACCTCGACCACCGTCGACGGGGTCCGCGCAGCGAAGGTCTCCAGCAGGTGGGTGCGGCGCAGTCCCGTGCTGGCGCCGAGGCCCAGCCCGAGGTCCCCTGCGCGGCCGGCTCCCGACATGAAGTGGTTGGTGCGGACGAGGAGGCCGTCGGTCGGCTCGAGCACGCCGGGCCCGTCCGGGAACAGCTCCACCGAGGCGGCGGCCCCGGTCGGGTCCACGGCGGTGAGCGAGGTCGAGGCCGTCGTGCGCGCCTCCGACGCGATCCGGACCGCGTCGCCGGTGGTGGCGGCGTCGTCGAGGATCGCCCGGCTGAGCAGGTGCACCGGGTGCCCGATCTCGCCCTCGGCGACCGCGTCGGCGTCGTTCTCGTGGTGCAGCATGTTGAGCATCACGCCGACGCCGCGGTCGTTCACGCCGATCTTGGCGAGGATGCCGTACTCCGTCACGGTGCGCACGACGCGCCCGTCGGGGTGCGGGATGGTCCACTCGAACCAGCCGTCGGACATCGCGTCGTACCAGTCCCACGTCTGTACGGCGACCGGCGGCAGGCCCCGGGGCGAGGAGACGACCGTCGAGCACTCGGTGGCCCCGGTGGGGTTCGCGGCGACCAGGAGCTCGGTGCGCGCGTTGACCGACGCGACCTGCTCGGGGGTCAGCCCGGCCCCGTCGGCGATGCCGGCGATCTCCTCCGCGTGCACGGGCGCCCGCCGGGTGATGGACCGCCAGGCGCGCTGCGACCACAGGTCCACGTCGAACGGTCCCCTCGCTCGCGAGGCGGCGCTCTGTGCGGACCGGACGGCGAACAGCGTGCGGTAGCGGGCGACCGTCCGCGTGATCTCTGCCGCGAAGCGCTCGCCGAGCTCCTGTCCCCGCTGGCGCGGAGGCAGCACGGAGGAGGTGTAGGCGCGACTGTCCACCGCACCACGGTAGCCCCGAGGCGCCGGCCGCACCGTCTCCACGGGCCACGAGCCCGCCGGGTCAGCGGGGGACGCGGACCAGCAGGCTGCCGTGCACGCACACCGCGTGCAGCTCGCGTCCCGCGCCGATGGGGTCGCCGTCGAGCTGGCGGGGAGTGTCGGTCTGGGCCCGGATGCTGATGCTGCGTCCGGTCATCCGGTTGACCAGGTCGTCCGTGCGGGGGTTCTTGCGGAGGACCCGGATCGCGAGCGGGACCCAGCTGACGAACCGGCGCGGGTGCAGCAGCACCACGTCCAGCACGCCGTCGTCGAGGGCGGCGTCCGGGAGCAGCGGCATGCCCGCCTGCAGGTAGCCGACGTTGCCGACCAGCACGGTGCGGGCCCGGTGCCGGGTCCACTCCCCGCCGTCGACGGACAGCTCCAGCCGGACGGCCGGGTAGCGCAGGTTCTGCAGCCCGGAGACCACGTAGGCCAGCCAGCCGACCCTCGCCTTCACCTTCTCGTTGGCGCCCTCCATGATCGCCGCGTCGAAGCCCATGCCGGCCATCACCATGAAGTGCTCGTCGTCCCCGAGCCCGTCGCCGGACACCTCGACGAGGTCGATGGCCCGGTCCTGCCCCTGCAGTGCCACGTCGACCGCCGCCTGCAGGTAGAGCGGGATCCCCAGGTTGCGGGCCAGCAGGTTGCCCGTCCCCGCGGGGACCACGCCGACCGAGACCCCGGTCCCGGCCAGCTCCGCGCACACGGTGCGCACCGTGCCGTCACCGCCGCAGACCAGCACCAGCTCGGCGCCGGAGATCGCCGCCGCCTCGGCCATCGAGCGGCCCGGGTCCTCGACGGTGGTGGTGTACCACGTCGGCTTGCCCCAGCCCGCCGCCGCGGCGCTGTGCTCCACCATCGTGCGGAACACCTCGGCGTCCTCGACCTTGACCGGGTTCAGCACCACCGCGAGCTGCTTGCTGGTGGGCACCGGGGTGCTGAACGCCTCCTGGGCCCGAGGCCGGGGCGCCGGGTGGTAGGCCAGGGTCCCGACGCAGACCCAGAACGCCCCGACGGCCCACCCGGCCAGCACGTCGGAGGGGTTGTGCACCCCGAGGAGGACCCGGTCCAGGCCGACCAGCAGCGCGAGGCCGAGCGCGACGACGTACAGCAGCCGGCGCACCCCCCGCCGCCGGACCAGCATCAGCGCCAGCACGATCACCACCCCTGCCGCGGCCGCGATGCCGGTGGCGTGCCCGGACGGGAAGGAGAAGCTGGCCAGCGTCGTCACCGGGTCCTCCCACACCGGCCGCCTGCGCTCGAGCACCCGCTTGAGGACGTACGTCGTGAGCGCGGCGGCCAGCATCACCCCCGCCGTCCACACCCCGGCCCGGGAGTGCTTGCGCGCGGCCAGGAGGCCCGCCGCGAGAAGGGTGTAGACCGTCATCGGCAGCGTCGTGAACACCAGCTCCACGGCCAGGAGGAGCTGCTGCGCCGCCGGGTGCCGCGCCGTCCAGCCCTGCGGCCCGGACTGCAGCCGGTTGTCGATCGCGTCGAGCCGGCGGACGTCGGCCAGGTAGAACGCCACGCAGGCGGCGAAGACCAGCAGCGAGACCACGACCCCGGTCCACAGCGCGCGACGGGACGGGACGGACGGCACGGGGCTCCTGTCGTGGCGCGGCGGCAACCGGCGGCGGGCGGGGTCGGGGCCGGGTCAGGTCGGCGAACCGGTGCGGTCCAGTATGCCGGTGCCACCACCGGCGTTCGACGCCGACCGCAGGGCCGCCGCGGGCCGTCGCGGGCCACACGAAAGCCGGTGAGGGGCCGGTCCCCGGACGGTTAGGCTGGCGCGGTGATCGATCCGAGGCTGCTCCGCGACGACCCCGACCGGATCCGCGACGCCCAGGTCAAGCGGGGCCTGTCCGCGGGCGTGGTCGACGAGGCGCTGGCGGCCGACGAGCGACGGCGCTCGGCGATCGTGGAGTTCGAGCGGCTGCGCGGGGAGCAGAAGTCCCTCGGCAAGCAGATCGCCTCGGTGAGCGGCGAGCAGAAGCAGGCCCTGCTCGAGCGCACGAAGGGCCTCTCGGCGGAGGTGAAGAAGGCGGAGGCGGCGCAGGCTGAGGCCGAGGACGCCTACCGCGCGGTCCTGCTGACGATCCCGAACCCGGCCGCCGAGGAGGCGCCCGCCGGCGGCGAGGACGACTACACGGTGCTCGAGCACGTCGGCACCCCGCGCGACTTCTCCGCGGAGGGCTTCGAGCCGCTCGACCACGTCGAGCTCGGCCGGCTCCTCGGCGCCATCGACATCGACCGTGGCGCCAAGGTGTCGGGCGCCCGCTTCTACTACCTCACCGGCGCGGGCGCCGACCTCGAGATGGCCCTGGTGACGATGGCGATGGACCAGGCCCGGGCAGCGGGTTTCACCCCCATGGTCCCGCCGACGCTGGTCAAGCCCCGTGCGATGGAGGGCACCGGGTTCCTCGGCCAGGCCGCGGACGACGTCTACCGGATCGACGGCGAGGACCTGTACCTCGTCGGCACGTCGGAGGTGCCGCTCGCGGCGTACCACTCCGACGAGATACTCGACGCCTCGACGTTGCCGCGCCGTTACGCCGCGTTCAGCCCGTGCTTCCGCAAGGAGGCAGGCTCCTACGGCAAGGACACCCGGGGGATCATCCGGGTGCACTGGTTCGACAAGGTGGAGATGTTCGCCTACACCACTCTCGAGGACTCCTTCTCCGAGCACCGGCGGCTGCTGGCGCAGGAGAAGGAGTGGCTGGGCAAGCTCGAGCTGGCCTACCGCGTCATCGACACGGCGGCCGGCGACCTCGGCCTGTCCGCGCAGCGCAAGTTCGACTGCGAGGCCTGGATCCCGACGCAGGGCCGCTACCGCGAGCTGACCTCCACCTCGAACTGCACCGACTTCCAGACCCGGCGCCTCGACATCCGGGGGCGGTTCCCCGGCAGTGACGGAGACACCGGAGGCGTGCGCCCGATCGCGACCCTGAACGGGACGCTGGTCGCCATCCCCCGCACCATCGTGGCGATCCTGGAGACCCACCAGCAGGCCGACGGGTCGGTCCGGGTGCCGGCGGCGCTGCAGCCCTACCTGCAGGGCCGCGAGGTGCTGGAGCCGGTGGCCGCGCGGTGACGGTGCTGGACCGGTGACCTTCACTCCCCGCCTCGTCGCCCTGGACATCGACGGCACGCTGTTCAGCAACGTGCCCTCGACCGGGGTCGTCGAGGAGACCATCAGCCCGGCGGTGATCGACGCCGTGCGCCGGGCGTCCGACGCGGGCGCGCACGTGCTGCTGGCCACCGGCCGGTCCACGTTCGGCATCTCCCACGTCTGGGACATGCTCGGGCTGCCCGACAGCGGCCGCACCGTGCTGTCGGTGGCGAGCAACGGCTCGGTGACGTTCCGCTACCCGCCGCTCGAGGTGCTCTCCACGGTGACCTTCGACGCCAGCGAGATCGTCGGCATGCTCCTCGAGCACGTGCCCAACGCCGCGGTCGCGGTGGAGGAGATCGGCGTCGGCTACCGGATCAACCGGCCCTTCCCCGACGGTGAGATCACCGGCCAGATGATGCTGCAGAGCGTCGAGGAGCTGGTCGCCGAGCCGGTGACCCGCGTGATCATCCGCGACCCGCACTCCTCGGAGGAGGAGTTCCTCGAGCTCGCCGAGAAGCTCGGCCTGCACGGCACGAACTACTTCATCGGCTGGACCGCCTGGCTCGACATCGCGCCGGAAGGGGTGTCCAAGGCGTCCGCGCTCGCGGAGATCGCGGCGGACCTCGGCGTCGCCCGGGAGGACGTGCTCGCGATCGGCGACGGTCGCAACGACATCGAGATGCTGCGCTGGGCCGGCCGGGGCGTGGCGATGGGTCAGGCGCCGCTGGAGGTGCAGGAGGCGGCCGACGACGTGACCCGCACGGTGGTCGAGGACGGCGTGGCCTTCGAGCTGGCGCGCTGGTTCTAGCCGCCGGCCCACGCCACCATCGGGTCCCCGGGGACCCACCGCTGCCGTGCGACGTGCACGGGGAAGGCAGACTGGAAGCATGCCCACTCCTCGCCGCATGCGGTCCCGGACCGTCCTGATCGGCGTCACCGCCCTCACCGCGTCGTCGCTGTCCGGCTGCGCCAGCCAGCCGGACTACGCGGCGATCTGCACCGACCCCGAGACCCAGGAACGCGTCGAGGACGACCAGTGCGACCCGTCCGAGGAGCCCCGCGACTACCAGCCGGGCATCGGCCCAGGCTTCTTCTGGTTCTACCTGCTGGCCACCAGCAACCGACGGATCCCGGCAGTCGGGCAGGGCTACAGCCCCCGCGCCGGGACCTACAACGGGCGCCAGCTGTTGAACGGCGGCGCCCGCGTGCAGCGGGGCGGGCTGCCGCGGGCGGGTGGCACGTCGATGAAGTCGTTCACCAGGTCCGGCGGCTTCGGGTCCTCCCGCGGCGTCTCGTCGTCCTGACCGCGCTCCTCAACGAAAGGCACCTCCATGCCGGACCTCCTCGACGCCGCCCTGCACGCCGTCGTGTACGCCGTGGTAGGCGGCGCCCTCGTCGTGCTCGCGCTCTACGTGCTGGACCTGCTCACGCCGGGCCACCTCGGCACGCACCTGCGCGGCTCGAGCCACGCCGGCAGCGGCTCGGCCCGGGCGGGTGCCGGTGACGGTGCGACCGCGACCGGCGTCGACACGCACGTCGCGTCCGGCTCGGCGGGGGTGGTGGCCGCGGCCTGGCTGGTCGGCACCGGCGCCATCGTGTTCACCGCCATCTGGACCAACGGCGAGACCTCGCTCGGCTCCGCGCTGCTGTGGACCGTCGTCTTCGGTCTGCTCGGCATCGCCGTCAACACCCTGATGCTGGTCGCCGTCGACCTGGTCACCCCCGGCCGGCTCGGCGAGATCGTCTGCACGCCGGGCTCCGCCGTCCCCCTGGCCTACGTCACCGCGGCGGCCGCCGTAGCGGTCTCGGCCGTGGTCTGCGCGAGCATCGCCTAGCCATGTGGCGGCACAGCGCGAAGCCGCGCGACGGCTGGCGCGAGATCGTGGCGCAGCAGGGCCTGGTCTTCCCCGACACCGACCTGCCCGACGGCACCACGACGCCGTACTGGAACGAGGCCGCCTGGTACGAGGTCACCCTCGTCGAGGTGGAGCGGATGGAGGCGGCCACCGAGGAGCTGTGGCCGATGTGCGTGGAGGCGGCCACCAAGATGGCCACCGACCTCACCGACGAGCGGCTCGGCCTGCCGAGCGGCACCCTGGCGCTGGTCCGGGAGTCGATCACCCGCGGGGACCCGGGGATCTACGCCCGCTTCGACCTGTGGTTCGACGGCGACCAGGTCAAGATGCTGGAGCTCAACGGGGACACACCGACGGGCCTGGTGGAGACCGGGGTGGTGCAGTGGAAGTGGCTGGAGTCCGAGCTGCCCGGCAACGACCAGTGGAACAGCGTCCACGAGCGGCTCGTCGACCGCTGGCGCGAGCTCGACTACGCGGGGCGGCTCCCGGGGCACGCCGTGCACTTCTTCTACGCCGAGGGCGATGCCACCGGCGAGGAGGAGATGACCACCCACTACATGCAGGACTGCGCGGTCCAGGGCGGCCTGCTCACCTACGCCCACCCGATCTCGCACGTGGGGTGGAACCCGAAGCTGGGGCAGTTCCTGGACCGCGACGGCCGCCCGATCCGCGCAGCCTTCAAGCTCTACCCGTGGGAGGCGATGCTCGCCGAGGAGTTCGGGCAGGTCCTGCTGCAGCACCGGGAGGCGGAGCCGGTGCGCTGGGTCGAGCCGGCGTGGAAGGTGCTGCTGTCCACCAAGGCGCTGCTGCCGGTGCTGTGGGAGCTGTACCCCGACCACCCGCTGCTGCTCCCGTCGTACCGCGACCACCCCCACGACCTCAGCGAGTGGGTCGCCAAGCCGCTGTGGGGCCGGGAGGGCGACAACATCCGCGTGCACCTCGCCGACGGGACCGAGACGGTGCAGCCCGGGTCCTACGGCGACGACGACGTGGTCTACCAGCAGTGGTGCCCGCTGCCGTCCTTCGACGGCAACCGTGCCGTGATCGGGTCGTGGGTGGTGGACGGGCAGGCGGCCGGGATGATCGTCCGGGAGAGCGACGGGCCGATCACCGACTACTTCAGCCGGGTCGTGCCGCACGCGATCGGGGACGGATTGATGCCCGACGCGGCGACGCAGCAGGTGTGGCGCGCCGAGCGCGACGTGCAGGTGACCGCGCCCCGGTGGTCGGTGCCCTGACCGCCTGAGCGCCTGGCCCGGGGCCGCTGGTTACCAGGGGATGCCGGATGTTCGGCGCTTCCCATGGGCCGTGTGCCATGGGGAGGGCAGGTTCTCCGTGGGGAGCAGCGGCGGCCGTCCGAGCTCAGGGCTCTGTCGCTAGCCTTCTCCGCGTGCTCGAGCCAGCGCCGAACCCGGCACCCGGCACCGACATCCGGCTGGTGGCCACCGACCTCGACGGCACCCTGCTGCACACCGACGGCACGGTCACCGAGCGCACCCGGGCCGCGCTGACCGCGGTGCAGTCGCTCGGGGTGACGGTGGTGTTCGTGACCGGCCGGCCCATCCGCTGGATGCGGGACCTGTGGCAGCACGTCGGCGACCACGGCCTGGCCGTCTGCTCCAACGGCGGCATCGTGTACGACGTGCACGCGCGCGCCGTTCGCACCGCCCGCCCGATCCCGCTCCGCACCGGCCTCGAGGTCGCGGAGGCCCTGCGGAGTGCACTGCCGGGCACCACCTTCGGTCTCGAGCAGGTCGACGGGTTCGCGAGCGAGCCGGCGTTCCGCACCCGGGTGGCCGAGCCGGACGCCCTCACCGTGGGTCCCCTGGAACAGGTGTTCGGCGACGGCACCGTCAAGATCCTCGCGCGGCACCAGGACATGGATCCCGAGACGTTCTGGGCGCGGACCGAGGCAGCCGTCGGGGACCGGGTGACGACCACCTGGTCCTCCCTGGGGGCGCTGGTGGAGATCAGTGCCGCGGGAGTCACCAAGGCGTCCACGCTGGCGATGATGTGCGACGAGCGGGGGATCGACGCCCGCCAGGTGGTGGCCTTCGGGGACATGCCGAACGACCTGGCGATGCTGGAGTGGGCCGGCACGGCGTACGCGATGGCGAACGCGCACCCGACCGTGCTCGCCCTCGCGGGGCGCACCGCGCCGCCCAACGAGCACGACGGCGTCGCCACCGTGCTCGAGGAGCTCTTCGGGCTCTAGCCACCAGGAGGCACGGTCTGCGCCCGGGCGCGCCCTCTTCCGGATCACGGGAGAACGCGCAAGACTCTGCCTGCGGTGGGACACCACCCGCCGCACGGCGCACCGGTGGAGGTCGCGATGGCAGCCCAGGACTCAGTCGGAGCCGCGCGCGAGGCCCTCACCACGCTCGCCGCGGCGGTGCTGCGGGTGCGCAACGACTACGGCGACACGCTCGGTGTGCGCCGGCTGACCTCCGACGTGGACCGGATCGCGGAGGCTATCGACCACATCGGCGAGCCGCAGCCGGGACACCGTCCGAGCGTGAGCTCGTCCGACATGATCGAGATCCCCGACGACCCCTACGACGAGAGCATGTGGCACGACGCGCAGTCCGAGACCCAGCACGCCCAATGAGCGAGAGGCACAGTCAGCCCCGGTGACCGACCAGTGAGCACACCCTCGTGAGCGCCCCCGCGGATGCCGGTCCCGGCGGCCGGGCCCCGACGAGCGGCACAGGTGTACGCAGTGCCGGCCGCGCCGAGATCGAGCAGCGGACGCTGCGCCAGGACCGGTGGTGGCTCTACCCCGCGGTCACGTTCGCCGTCTTCCTGGCCTTCATCGTCTACGCGTCGTGGCGGGCCTTCTCGGGCTCTGACTACTACGCCTCGCCCTACCTCTCGCCGTTCTACTCGCCCTGCCTGGGTGACTGCGTGGAGGGGTCCTCCGACTTCGGGCAGCCGTTCCGCTGGTGGCCGCTGTCGGCCGCGCTCATCGTGCTGATCTTCCCGCTCGGCTTCCGGATGAGCTGCTACTACTACCGCAAGGCCTACTACCGGGCGTTCTGGCTGAGCCCGCCGGCGTGCGGCGTCGCGGAGCCGCACACGAAGTACACGGGCGAGCGGCGATTCCCGCTGATCCTCAACAATCTCCACCGCTACTTCTTCTACGCCGCGGTGGTCGTCGCGCTGGTCCTCACGTTCGACGCGGTGCGCGGCTTCCGTGACGAGACCGGTGAGTGGGGGCACATGGGCCTCGGCACGCTGGTGCTGCTGGCCAACGTGGTGCTGATCTGGGCGTACACACTGGGCTGTCACTCCTGCCGGCACGCGGTCGGCGGTCGGTTGCGGCACTTCTCCAAGCACCCCCTGCGCTACCGCGCCTGGACCCTGGTCTCCAAGCTCAACGCCCATCACGCGCGCTACGCCTGGCTGTCGCTGTTCTCGGTGGCGCTTGCCGACCTCTACGTGTACCTGCTCGCCACCGGCGCGATCTCCGATGTGAGGTTCTTCTAGATGTCTTCCGCGATGGGCGAGCGTCACCCGATGACCGGCAACCGGATGGACTCCGGCGAGGCCGGCTCCGGCTTCGAGCGCCACGAGTACGACGTCGTGGTGATCGGTGCGGGCGGCGCGGGGCTGCGCGCCGCGATCGCTGCGCAGGACGCCGGCGCCCGGGTGGCGGTGGTGTGCAAGTCGCTGCTCGGCAAGGCGCACACGGTGATGGCCGAGGGCGGCATCGCGGCGTCGATGGGCAACGTCTACCCCGACGACGGCTGGCAGGTGCACTTCCGCGACACCATGCGCGGGGGCAAGATGCTCAACAACTGGCGGATGGCGCAGCTGCACGCGCAGGAGGCCCCCGAGCGGGTGCTCGAGCTCGAGGAGTGGGGCGCGCTGTTCGACCGCACCCCCGACGGCCTGATCTCCCAGCGCGACTTCGGCGGCCACAAGTACGCCCGGCTCGCGCACGTCGGGGACCGCACCGGCCTGGAGATGATCAGGACCCTCCAGCAGCACACGGTCGCGCTCGGGATCGACGTGTATATGGAGTGCACGGTCACCGAGATCTTCACGGATGCCGGCTCGGTCGCGGGCGCGTTCGGCTACTGGCGGGAGACGGGCCGCTTCGTGGTCTTCGACGCCCCGTCCGTCGTGCTCGCCACCGGCGGGATCGGCAAGTCCTACCAGGTGACCTCGAACTCCTGGGAGTACACCGGCGACGGTCACGCCCTGGCCATGAAGACCGGCGCCTCGCTGATCAACATGGAGTTCGTGCAGTTCCACCCGACCGGGATGGTCTGGCCGCCGTCGGTCAAGGGGATCCTGGTCACCGAGTCGGTGCGCGGCGACGGGGGAGCGCTGAAGAACTCTGAGGGCGAGCGGTTCATGTTCGACTACATCCCGGACTACTTCAAGTCCGAGACGGCCGACTCGGTCGAGGAGGCCGAGGGCTGGTACGCCGACAAGAAGAACAACCGACGGCCCCCCGAGCTGCTGCCGCGCGACGAGGTGGCGCGAGCGATCAACTCCGAGATCAAGGCCGGCCGCGGGTCACCGCACGGCGGGGTGTTCCTCGACATCGCCTCGCGCCGGGACGCGGACTTCATCAGGCGGCGGCTGCCCTCGATGTACCACCAGTTCAAGGAGCTCGCCGACGTCGACATCACCGCGGAGCCGATGGAGGTCGGCCCCACCTGCCACTACGTGATGGGCGGCGTGGAGGTGGACGCCGACACCGAGCGGAGCCGGGTGCCCGGGCTGTACGCCGCGGGCGAGGTCGCCGGGGGCATGCACGGCTCGAACCGGCTGGGCGGGAACTCGCTGTCGGACCTGCTGGTGTTCGGGAAACGTGCCGGCGAGCACGCCGCGGCGTACGCCTCCGCACTGCGCGACCGACGTCCCGCCGTGGCCGACGCGGACGTCCGATCGGCGGCGCAGGCGGCCCTGGCGCCGTTCGAGATCGCGGGGGGTGAGAACCCCTACACGATCCAGAAGGACCTGCAGGACGTGATGCAGCGGCTCGTCGGGATCATCCGCAAGGAGGAGGAGCTGCGCGAGTCGCTCGGCGAGATCGAGAGGCTCAAGGAGCGGGCCACCCGGCTGTCGGTGGAGGGACACCGGCAGTACAACCCCGGTTGGCACCTGGCCATCGACCTGACCAACATGCTGATCGTGTCCGAGTGCATCGCCAAGGCGGCGCTCGAGCGCACCGAGTCCCGCGGCGGGCACACCCGTGACGACTTCCCCGGCACCGACGACTCCTGGGGCCAGGTCAACCTCGTGCTCACCTTGGCGGGCGGCGACTTCTCGGCTCCCGTCGACCTCCAGCGTCAGCCGTTGCCGATGATGCCCGACGAGCTCAAGGAGCTGTTCGACTGATGGGCTACGACCTCAAGATGCGCCTGTGGCGCGGCGACGCGAACGGCGGGCAGCTGGGCGACTACACCGTGGAGGTGGAGGAGGGGGAGGTCGTCCTGGACGCGATCCACCGCATCCAGGCCACCCAGGCCGGCGACCTCGCCGTCCGCTGGAACTGCAAGGCCGGCAAGTGCGGGTCGTGCAGCGCGGAGGTCAACGGCCGGCCTCGGCTGATGTGCATGACCCGGCTCTCGGACTTCGAGGAGAGCGAGACGATCACGGTCACCCCGGTCCGTGCCTTCCCGGTGATCCGGGACCTCGTCACCGACGTGTCGTTCAACTACGAGAAGGCCAAGCAGGTCCCGGCCGCTAGGCTCACTCCCCGCGACGGCGACGGGAAGCGCCGGATGATGCAGGTCGACGTGGAGCGCGGGCAGGAGTTCCGCAAGTGCATCGAGTGCTTCCTGTGCCAGAACGTCTGCCACGTCGTACGCGACCACGAGGAGAACAAG
>DASQDP010000039.1:0-8950 GCA_035634095.1 Nocardioidaceae bacterium
CGACCGGTCCGCCTCCCACCGGGCCACTCACTTCCCCTCCCGGAGGAGCCCATGAGCGCCCAGGCCCTACCCGCCCGGCCAGCCACCCGTCGGATGTCCAGTGCCGAGCGGTGGCGTCGACGTGGACCACTGTTGCCGGCCCTCATCTTCACCATCGCGGTGACGCAGATCCCGTTCCTGCTCACCATCGCCATCTCGACGCTCAACTGGAACGTCCTCCAGCCCGGGGACAAGAACTTCCTCGGCTTCGGCAGGTTCGAGTCGTTCGCCGGACTGGGCAACTACGCGACCGTCTTCACCGACGTTCGTCTGCGGAACGCCGTCGTCAACACCGTCGTGCTGACGGCCTCGGTGGTGGTCATCAGCTCGTTGATCGGGCTGGCGCTCGCCGTGCTGCTGGACCGGAGGTTCCCGGGCCGCGGCCTGGCCCGGACCCTGCTCATCGCGCCGTTCCTGGTGATGCCGGTGGCCTCCGCGCTGGTCTGGAAGCATGCCCTCTACAACCCCGACTACGGCCTGCTCAACGGTGTCCTCAACTGGTTCTACTCGCTGTTCGGGGGGGAGGGACCGGTCGTCGACTACGTGTCCAGCATGCCGATGCCGGCCGTGGTGACCGCCCTGGTGTGGCAGTGGACGCCGTTCATGATGCTGATCCTGCTCGCCGGGCTGCAGTCCCAGCCCGGTGACGTCCTCGAGGCGGCGAAGATCGACCGGGCCAGCGGCGTGCAGACCTTCCGGTACATCACGCTGCCGCACCTGCGCCAGTACATCGAGCTGTCAGCACTGCTCGGCTCCATCTACGTGCTGCAGACCTTCGACGCCATCTTCACCATCACCCAGGGCGGTCCCGGCTCCGCGACCACGAACCTGCCCTACGAGATCTACCTGACGATGTTCCGCAAGTACGAGTACGGCGAAGCGGCGGCTGCCGGCGTGGTCGTGGTGATCGGCTCCATCATCGTGGCCACCTTCGCCCTCCGCGTGATCTCGTCACTCTTCAACGAGGAGACCTCCCGATGAGCACCACAGCCGAACGCAGCGAGAGCACAACGGCCAGCCTCCCGGTCGACGGGCGAAGCGCCCCCCCGCAGCCACCGGCGCGCCGCCGCGGCCGCAAGCCGAAGGACGACGCCTCCGCCAAGGGTGGGCCGGTCTGGACGTTCCTCGCGTGGCTGCTGACGCTGCTCTTCTTCGCGCCGGTGGCCTGGATGGTGCTGACCTCGCTGCACAACGAGCCGGACGCGGCGACCAACCCGCCGTCGGTCTTCGCCCCGCTGACCTTCAGCAACTACGCCGCCGTCTTCGAGCGGGGGGTCGGCGTCTTCCTGGTCAACTCCGCGATGGCCAGCGTCATCTCCACGCTGCTCGTGCTCGCGCTCGCGGTGCCCGCGGCGTACGCGCTGGCCATCAAGCCGGTGGAGAAGTGGACGGACGTCATGTTCTTCTTCCTGTCCACCAAGTTCCTCCCACCGATCGCGGCGCTGCTGCCGATCTACCTGCTGGTCAGCGAGGCGGGGATGCTCGACAACATCTACACGCTGGTGCTGCTCTACACCTCGATGAACCTGCCGATCGCGGTCTGGATGATGCAGTCGTTCCTGGCGGAGGTGCCCAGGGAGATCCTGGAGGCCGCTCAGGTCGACGGCGCCGGGCTGTTCCGCACCCTCACCCAGATCGTCGCGCCGATCGCCATGCCCGGCCTCGCGGCGACCAGCCTGATCTGCTTCATCTTCAGCTGGAACGAGTTCATGTTCGCGGTGAACCTCACGGCCACCCGGGCCTCGACCGCGCCGATCTTCCTGGTGGGCTTCATCTCCAGCCAGGGGCTGTTCCTCGCCAAGCTCTGCGCGGCGGCGACGCTGGTGTCCCTGCCCGTCCTCATCGCCGGGTTCGCCGCCCAGGACAAGCTGGTGCGCGGGCTGTCGCTGGGGGCGGTCAAGTGACGATGCGGGTCAGCGTGCTCCGGGCCGCGCGCGACCTCGCGGTCGAGGAGCGACCCGAGCCGGAGCCCGGCGCCCACGAGGTGCTGGTACGAGTCGCCTCGGTGGGCGTGTGCGGGTCGGACGTGCACTACTTCGAGCACGGCCGGATCGGCAGCTACGTGGTGGACTCGCCGCTCGTCCTCGGGCACGAAGCGTCCGGCGAGGTCGTCGCTGTCGGCTCAGCCGTCACCCGGACGGCCGTCGGGCAGCGGGTCAGCATCGAGCCTGGCGTGCCGGACTTCGAGTGCCGCCAGTGCCTCGCCGGGCGCTACAACCTCTGCGAGGGGATGCGGTTCTACGCGACGCCGCCGATCGACGGTGCCTTCGCCGAGCTGGTGACCGTGCACGAGCAGTTCGCACACGCGGTGCCCGACGACCTCAGCGACGATGCGGCGGCGCTGCTCGAGCCGCTGTCGGTCGGACTGTGGGCCTGCCGCAGGAGCGGTGTCGCCGCCGGGACACGGGTGCTGGTCACCGGCGCCGGCCCGGTCGGCCTGGTGGCGGCGCAGGCGGCGCTCGCGCTGGGTGCGGCCTCCGTCACGGTGACGGACGTGAACCCGCACCGGCTCGCGCTCGCGCGGGACCTCGGGGTGAGCGAGGCGCTCGACGCGAGCGCAGGACCGGTCAGCGACACCGGCCGGGAGGTCGACGTCCTCCTGGAGTGCTCCGGTCACCCGGCAGCCACCGCCGACGCGATCCGAGCGGTGGCCCCGGCCGGGACCGTAGTGCTGGTCGGGATGGGGGCCGACGAGGCGGTCCTCCCGGTCAGCCGAATCCAGGAACGCGAGCTGACCCTCACCGGCACCTTCCGCTACGCCCACACCTGGCCGGCGGCGATCGCGCTCGCTGCATCCGGCCGGGTCCAGCTCGACCGGCTGGTGACCGGCCACTACGGGCTCGATGAGGTCCAGGAGGCGCTCACCGTCGCCCGCGCCGACCCGCAGGCGGTCAAGCCGATGGTGGTTCCCGGCCGGTGACCACGGACAGGTCGACCCGGTGAGCGGGCCGGTGAGCGGACGGGAGGCCCGGGGCACGGGTGCCGACCAGCTCGCGCAACGCGCCCGCGGCCTGATGGCCGGTGGTCGGGCGATCCTCGGGATCTGCGGGGCGCCCGGGGCCGGCAAGTCCACCCTCGCTGCGCGGCTCGCCTCGGACATCGGTCCGCAAGCGGTCGTGGTACCCATGGACGGCTTCCACCTGCACGACGACGAGCTGGCGCGGCGGGGGCGCTCGGACAGCAAGGGCGCCCCGGACACCTTCGACGTCGCGGGGTACGTCGCCCTGCTCGGCCGCCTGCGCACAGAGTCCGACTCGACCGTCTACGCCCCCGAGTTCGACAGGTCGCGCGAGGAGTCGATCGCCGGCGCCATCGCCGTACGTCCCGAGCACCGGCTGGTGATCACCGAGGGGAACTACCTGCTCCTGGACGGTCCTGGGTGGGCAGACGTCCGGCCGCTGCTCGACGAGGCCTGGTACGTCGAGGGCGACCAGGACGTGCGGCTCTCGCGCCTGGTCCGACGCCACGTCGACCACGGCAAGCCGCCGGAGCTCGCGCACCGCTGGGCGACGGTGTCCGACCAGGCCAACGCGGATCTCGTCGCGCGCAGCCGCTCGAGGGCCGACCTGGTCGTTCCCATCGACTGAGCACCTCCGCCCCGCCTGCAGATCCGACGTGTGGACCGCGACAGTGGTCCTGGAAGGAAGACGATGACCAAGCTCGACGCCACCACACTGGAGCAGATCGCCGGCTCCGGCGCTGTGCAGGTGCCCGGCTACGACCGCAACCAGGTGACCAGCGGCATCGTGCACTTCGGGGTCGGCGGTTTCCACCGGGCCCACGAGGCGATGTACCTCGACGCCCTGATGAACCAGGGCAAGGCCCTCGAGTGGGGCATCACCGGGGTCGGACTCCTCCCCGGCGACCGGCGGATGCACGACGTGCTGCACGCCCAGGACTGCCTCTACACCCTGGTGGTCAAGGACGCCGACGGCACGCTGCACCCCCGCGTGATCGGGTCGATCGTCGACTACCTGTTCGCCCCCGACGACCCTGAGGCGGTGCTGCGGGTGCTGACCGACCCGGCCACCCGCATCGTCTCGCTGACGATCACCGAGGGCGGCTACCTGGTCAACCAGGCGACCGGGGAGTTCGACGCGGACGACCCCTCCATCCAGGCCGACCTGGCTGACGGGGTCCTGCCGACCTCCGCGTTCGGCTACCTCACCGAGGCGCTGGCCCGACGCCGGGCCGCCGGAACCGAGCCGTTCACGGTCATGTCCTGCGACAACATCCAGGGGAACGGCGAGGTCGCGCACAAGATGATCGGCGCCTTCGCCCGGCTCAAGGACCCCGACCTCGCTGCGTGGCTGGAGGAGCACGTGACCTTCCCCAACTCGATGGTGGACCGGATCACCCCGGTCACGACCGACCGGGACCGGGCCAACCTCGCCGAGACGTTCCAGGTCGAGGACGGGTGGCCGGTGGTCTGCGAGCCGTTCGAGCAATGGGCCCTCGAGGACAAGTTCCCTACCGGCCGACCGCGCTTCGAGGAGGTCGGCGCGCAGCTGGTGCCGGACGTGGTCCCCTACGAGAAGATGAAGCTGCGCCTCCTCAACGCCAGCCACCAGGGCCTGTGCTATCTCGGCTACCTGTCGGGCTACCGATACGCCCACGAGGTCTGCAGCGACCCGCTCTTCACGGGCTTCCTGCTCGGCTTCATGCACGACGAGGCCACACCCACCCTGGAGCCGGTCCCCGGCGTGGACCTCGAACGCTACAAGCAGCAGCTGGTCGAGCGGTTCGCGAACCCCGAGATCAGGGACACCCTCGCCCGGCTGTGCGCCGAGAGCTCGGACCGCATCCCCAAGTGGCTGCTCCCGGTCGTCTGGGACCAGCTCGCCGCGGGGCGGCCGGTGACCCGCTCCGCCCTCATCGTCGCCGCATGGGCGAGGTACGCCGAGGGCGTCGACGAGGACGGTGATCCCATCGACATCGTCGACCGCCGCAAGCAGGCGGTGATGACCCGGGCGAGCCAGCAGAGGACCGACCGCCTGGCCTTCCTCCGCGACCCGACGCTCTTCGGTGACCTCGTGGACGTCGAGGCGTTCACCACCGAGTACCTCGCCGCCCTCGACTCGCTGCACCAGCACGGCGCCCGGGCCACGCTGGAGGCCTGGGAGGCGAAGCTCCGGTGACCTCGATGACGGGCGTGCTGCTGCCCGGCAACAGCATCGTCGAGCCGGTCACCCGTGACGTTCCCGAGCCCGGCCACGGCCAGGTGCTGCTCGCGATGAAGGCGTCGTCGATCTGCGGCAGCGACATCCGGGCGATCTACCGCGAGCACCTCGGGCACGGGCCGGAGGCCTACCAGGGCGTGATCGCCGGTCACGAGCCGTGCGGGCAGGTGGTCGCGGTCGGTCCCGGCTGCCGCCGGCTGGCCGAGGGTGACCGGGTGGTCGTCTACCACATCGCCGGGTGCGGACAGTGCGAGGAGTGCCGCTACGGCTACCTCATCGGGTGCACCGACGGGTCGCGCGCGGCGTACGGGTGGCAGCGCGACGGCGGTCACGCCGACTACCTGCTGGCCGAGGAGGCCACCTGCCTGACGATGCCGGACTCCCTGTCGTACGTCGACGGGGCGCTCGTCTCCTGCGGGTTCGGCACCGCCTACGAGGCGCTGCTCCGGCTCGACGTCTCCGGGCGGGACAGCCTTCTCGTCACCGGGCTGGGACCGGTGGGGCTCGCCGCGGCGATGCTGGCCCGGGCGCTCGGGGTGAGCCGTGTGGTGGGGACGGACGTGTCGGCCGAGCGGAGGCGGCTGGCGGGGGATCTGGGCCTCGTGGACTCGGCGCTCGACGCCGACGACGACGCGGCGGCCCGACTCGACGACCTGAGCGACGGACGGGGTTTCTCCGCGACCCTGGACGCCTCGGGCAACGCCACCGCCCGACACCTCGCCCTGTCCCAGACCGCCCCCTGGGGGCGGTGCGTCTTCGTGGGGGAGGGTGGCGAGGTGGGCTTCGACGTGTCCCAGCTGATGATCCACAAGCAGGTCACCCTGCACGGCTCGTGGGTCACGTCGGTGGGTCACATGGCCGACCTGATCTCGCACCTCGACCGCTGGGGGCTGCACCCGGAGGAGATCGTCACCGACACCTTCTCACTCGACGAGGCGGCCTCCGCCTACCGGCTCGCGGACAGCGGCACGGCGGGCAAGGTCGTCATCACCTTCCTGACCTCGGCGCCTTCCTCCGGGTAAAGCCTGTCGCCTCGGCATGACCAGCGGCTCGGCCCGCCGTACGGTGTGCGCATGCGTGCGCGGACCGGCTCCAGACCCTCCAGCGGTGTGGGTATGCTCCTCGTTCCCGCGACGGTGCTGCTCACGGTGCTCGTCGCCTTTCCGGCGCAGGCTGCGTCGACGGCCGCCCCGGCCCAGCGCCGCCTCAACACGCTCGGCTGCGCCGCGGGACCGGCTGACGGGACCATCGGCACCTGGACCCGCGCCGCGATCGTCCGCTTCCAGGCGGCGAACCGACTCGAGCAGAAGGGGTCTCTGACGACAGCCACCCGGAGCAGGCTGTACGCCGCGCGGCCGGTCCGCTGCGACCGGCGACCCGTCGTCGCGTCCGGGAAGGGACGACGGATCGTGGTCAGCCAGCGTCAGAACTATGTGTGGCTGGTGCGCGCCGGGGGAGGCGTGGCTGCCCAGGGCGGCATGATCGACAACCCCGGGGTGCTCCGGTCGGGCCGCTACCGCACCGGGTCGCACTGCGGGCGCGCGGGACGGGTCCGCGACAACCGCGACCCCAGCGGGCGGCTGCGGCTGCACAACTTCGTGCGCTTCGCGCCCTGCGGCGTGGGCTTCCACCAGGTGCCGCAGCGACGGTCGGACGGCACCCAGATCCACTCCGACCGGCTGCTCGGGACCGACTATCGCGCGTCGCACGGGTGCCTGCGGGTGAGCCGCGCCCTGTCGCAGCGGATCTGGCGGTTCGCCCGCCCCGGCACGCGGGTGGTCGTGGTCCGCCACTGACCCCCCCGAGTCGTCTGCGGTCGCTCGGCGGCGAACACCTCCGCGAACACAGACGAATCGGGGGAGTCGGGGGAGTCGGCGGTCAGGCGGGGATGTAGTTGAAGGTGTCCGGGTCGGGTCCGGTCCGCTGCCCCTTGTCGAGGGCGGTGATGTCTGTCATGTCCTCACGCGAGAGCTCGAAGTCGAAGAGCTGGAAGTTCTCCTCCACGCGGGCGCGGGTCACCGACTTGGGGAAGATGATGTCGCCACGCTGCAGGTGCCACCGCAGGGTCACCTGCGCCGGGGTGCGGCCGAGGCCCTGCGCGATCCGCACGATGGTGGGGTCCTCGAGCACCGCGCCCTGAGCGATGGGCGACCACGCCTCGGTGGCGATGCCGTGCTCGGCGCCGTACGCCCGCACCTCGTCGTTGGCGAGGTAGGGATGCACCTCGATCTGGTTGACCGCCGGGGTCACCGTGGTCTCGCCGGCCAGGCGGCGCAGGTGGTGCGGCTGGAAGTTCGAGACGCCGATGGCCCGGACCTGCCCGCCCTCGTAGATCTTCTCCATCGCCTTCCAGGTCTCCACGAAGTCGCCCACCGCGGGCAGCGGCCAGTGCACGAGGAACAGGTCGACGTAGTCGAGGTCGAGGTCCTTGAGCGTCTGGTCGAACGCCAGCAGCGCGTCGTCGTACGCGTGGAAGCCGTTGTTGAGCTTGCTGGTCACGAAGACGTCGGCGCGGTCGATGCCGGACGCCCGGACCGCCTCGCCGACCTCCCTCTCGTTGCCGTACATCTCTGCCGTGTCGAGATGGCGGTAGCCGACCTCGAGCGCCGCGAGCGTGGCGTCCTTGGTCCGGTCCGGCTCGATCTGGTAGGTCCCGAAGCCGAGCTGCGGGATCTCGACACCGTTGTTGAGGGTGACGTTCGGTACGTCGGTCATGGGGCTCCCTGCGAGATGGGGTGGGGGCCCTCCGTACCCCGTTGTCCCGGCAGCGACGCGTGCACGAGCCGACCAATGCGCGGGCGAGACACGAGCACGCCGGTGACGCACTGTCAGCGGGAGCCGCCGTCCTCCTGCTGGGGCGTTGATCCCAGCCAGCGGCGGACGGCCTCGCCCTGGGCACCCAGTGTGGGCGGCGCCGTGTGCTGTTCGCGGGTGACCTCCACGCCGGTGCGGTCGAAGAAGCGCAGCGGCGGTCCCGGCAGGGTGAGCGGTCCCAGCGTGTCGTGCTCGACGGAGAGCTTGAGCCGCTGGCTGTCGAGCTGCTCCCAGGCGTACACCTCGTCCATGCTGCGGACCTTGCCGGACGGGATGCCGACCTCGTCCAGCCGGACCAGGAGGTCGGCGGCGTTCCAGTCCGCGAAGACCTGCTCGACGAGCTCGATGGTCCGCTGCCGGTTCGCCACCCGTTCCGGGTTGGTGGCCAGACCGGGGGTGTCCGGGTCCACCTCGAAGCCCGCGCAGAAGCGCCGCCACAGACCCTCGCTGCCCACGGCGATCTGCACCGTGCCGTCGGCGCAGTGGAACAGGCCGTAGGGGGCGATGGAGGCGTGGTGGTTGCCCTGGGCGCGGCCCACCTCACCGGCGACCGTCCAGCGGGTGCCCTGGAACGCGTGCACCCCCACGGTGGCCGCGAGCAGCGAGGTGCGCACCACGCTCCCCTCCCCGGTCCGGTCCCGCTCGACCAGCGCGGCGAGCACGCCGTAGGCGCCGTACATCCCGGCCAGCAGGTCGGCGATCGGCACCCCGACCTTCTGCGGGTCCTCCGGCCCGGAGCCGGTCAGGGACATGAGCCCGGCCTCGCCCTGGGCGATCTGGTCGTAGCCGGCGCGGCCACCCTCCGGTCCGTCGTGGCCGAAGCCGGTGATGGACAGCACCACCAGGCGGGGGTTGAGCTGGTGCAGCCGCTCGAACCCCAGCCCGAGCCGGTCCAGAACTCCGGTCCGGAAGTTCTC
>DASQDP010000040.1:0-2109 GCA_035634095.1 Nocardioidaceae bacterium
GCACTTCCCCGAGGGCGTCGAGACCTTCGAGAAGAAGTCGATCGAGGGCGAGACCCGCGGTGAGTGGTACCTGCGCCAGATGCTCGGCTCGGCCAACATCTCCGGCTCCAAGGCCATGCACATCATGACCGGGAACCTGTCCCACCAGATCGAGCACCACCTGTTCCCGGACCTGCCGAGCAACCGGTACGCCGAGATCGCGCCGAAGATCCGCGACCTGTTCGACCGCTACGGCCTGAACTACCACACCGCGCCGCTGCCGCAGCAGGTCGGCTCGGCCTGGCACAAGATCATCCGGCTGTCGCTGCCGAACGGCTGGCTCGACGCGACCAACCGCAAGAACCTGCCGTCGCAGCTGGTCAAGCTCTACAAGGCGACGACGGGCGACCGGCGTACCCGCCGCCGCCTGCAGTCGGAGTGGACGGCGGCCGCCGCCGCCTGACCCACAGCACTGCACCGGAGAGGCCCAGGACGATCGTCGTCCTGGGCCTCTGCCGTTCACCGGACCCGGCGTCGCGTGGACAGCGGACCGTGCTCCACGTGGAACACCGTCGGGTCCGAGGACGGTGACCTCGCGAGCCCCCGCGACATCACGCCTGAGAGCAGCGGCACGAGCGGACGCCGCGGACCCCGGGGCCGCAGGCGTCGCACGAGTCCGCCGGCGGCGGGACGTTGCTTCGCTCGACGAGACCGCTCAGGTGTGGCGGCTCGCGTGCGGCCGGCCCTGGTCGGGCGGCGTGGTGCGCTGCAGGCACGGACGCACGCAGCTCGCACAGGACGGCCTCGACCTGAGCCATGGTGACGTCGGTGTAGGTGAGGGGTGCAGACCCAGCACACCTACCGCTCGGTCGAGGTCGGCGAGGACTTCACTCGGCCCTACGAGGTCCTGCCGTGTCCCTCACCTCGCGGTGCAACCCACTCGTGGGCGGCACCGGTGACCTCGGCCAGCCGCTCGTGGTCGCTGTCGTGGTGCAGGACCGTCAGCCCGTGCTCGGCGGCGGTCGTCGCGACGATGACGTCCGGGAGCGAGGTGCGGTGCTGCCCTCGCTGCGCCAGACGGTGCTGCACGGCGACCGCCGCCCGGGGATCGCTGATCCAGGGCAACCGCCGCAGGCGGTCGAGCGTCGCCTTGTACTCCTCGACGTCGCGAGAGCTGTACAGCACGTCCCACGCGGTCACCGTCGACACACCCAGGTCACCGGAGCGCATCGCCATCGCACGTCGCTCCGCGACAGCTCGGTTGCGACCACCCAGCACCCACGCCGGGGTGTCGAGCAGGAAGGTCACCGGCGCCAGGCGGTCGCGCGGGGATCCGCCTCGCCCAGCCGCTTCCCGACCTCCTGGAACCAGTCCGCGAGGTCGTCGGTCTCCCTCTCCTGCCGACCGGCCGCCTCCCGCAGCGCGCGGTTGACCGCCTCCTCTCGTCGCCGTGCTGGAGAACGTCCGGTCGACCGCGCAGCCGACCGCAGACGTCGTCGCCTGACCAGCACGACCCCGCCCTGTGTCGTCGTGTGCCCCCGGACGGTGACGGACCACCCGGAACCAGGACTCCTGACCCTGTCGAGCGCCCCCTGCGACCGCTGACATGACGTCCTGTCGAGCGAGCGGGGAGGACGCCATGGACGCTTACGCCTACGAGGCCACGAGGACGAGGGTGGTCCCGGTCGGGCTGGTGCCCGAGGGGCTCCGGCTGGACGCCTACTTCACGGGCACGATCACCGAGGGCCCGCTGGCAGGGGATGCCATCGAGGCCGTCGACTACCTGCTGCTGCGCCCGGACGGCGTCGGGGTCCTCGACGTCCGGCAGGTGATCTCCGGTGCGAGCGGCCGGACGGTCAGCTCGCGGGGCCACGGCTACCTGACGCCGCAGGGGCCTCTGCCGTCACTGGAGGAGCTCGCCGACCCGGCCTTCGTCTGGCCGGACGCGGAGATGCCGATGCACGGCGCGTTCGACCTGCGCACCGCGGCACCCGAACTGCAGGCGCTCAACTCGACGGTGTACGGCTTCACCGGGACGGTCAACGCGGGACGGGGCGAGCTGCGGGTGCGCGCGCAGAGCCTGGCACGGGTCCTCGTCGCCTGACCGGCTCCACGTGGAACAACGAACGG
>DASQDP010000041.1:0-2149 GCA_035634095.1 Nocardioidaceae bacterium
CACCCCTTCGCGCACGGCATCAGCGCCAACGCGGCGGCCGCCTGCAGTCAGCCACCGATCGTGCCGCTGCTGCGGCTGGAGCGCCCTCGCTGGGACCCCCAGCCGGCCTGGCACTACGCCGACACCCACGAGGACGCGGCGGTGCGCGTTGCCCGGCTCGGCGAGCGGCCCTTCCTCACCGTCGGCCGCCAGGAGCTGTCCCGCTTCGTCCCCGCGCTTCGCGACCACCGAGTGCTCGCCAGGGTCGTCGACGCCCCCGACCTCGCCCTCCCGGACACGTGGGAGCTGCTCACCAGCCGGGGCCCGTACACCCTGGACGGCGAGCGTGAGCTGCTCCGGACGCGCCACACCGACGCCCTGGTCACCAAAGACTCCGGCGGCAGCCACACCTGGCCGAAGATGCAGGCCGCCGCCGAGCTCGGCATCCCGGTGGTCGTCGTACGTCGACCCGAGCCGGGTGAAGGCATCCCCACGGTGCACGACGTCGCAGGAGCCGTCGCCTGGGTGGAGGCGCAGCGATGAAGGTGCTGGTGACGGGTGGCGTGCGCTCGGGGAAGTCACGCCACGCGGAGTCGTTGCTCGTCGGCGCCCCAACCGTCACCTACGTCGCTCCGGGACCGACAACTGCCCAGGACCCCGACCCCGACTGGGCGGCCCGGCTCACCGCCCACCGTTCCCGTCGTCCGGCGACCTGGACCACGCTCGAGACACGCGACCTCGTCGCGGGCCTTGCGTGTGATGGTCCTGTGCTCGTCGACTGCCTCGGGACCTGGCTGACCGGCGTCCTCGACGAGCGGCGCCTGTGGCAGGCGTCGACCGAGCAGGCGACGGCGATCGTCACGCAGCTGCTCGACGCCGCCGCGGCGGCGCTCCGGGCCCGGGACGACGTCGTGCTGGTCACCAACGAGGTCGGGCTCGGCGTCGTCCCCGAGCACCGCTCCGGCCGGGTGTTCCGGGACCTGCTCGGTCTGGTGAACCAGCGACTCGCGGACGCCTGCGACGAGGTGCACCTCGTGGTGGCAGGCCGGGTGGTCAGGCTGTGAACGGGGCTCCGAGCGCCCCGTCGAGTGCCCTGGTGCTGGTGGGCATGTCGGTCACCGACGTCGACCGCCGTACCGAGCTGGTGACGGTCGCTGCGCGGCACGGGGGCAGCGTGGCGTTCCTGCAAATGGGCGACCCGGCGCTCTCGGCGGAGCTGACCCGCCTGGCCGACCTGGGAGTCGGCACCGTCACCCTGGTCGGGGTCGATCTCGGCTGGCTCGCGCCCGGTCACTCGTGGCTGCGCCGGGTTGCTGGGCACTGGTCGCGGGAACGTACCGGCCACCGTCCGACGGTGGAGGTGGCCGCCCGGCTGGTCACCGACCTCGACGACTTGGATCCCATGGCGCTCGACCTCGCGCCGATCTCGGGCACCGAGCCAGGGCTCACCTCCGAGGCCTGGGAGGAGGTCACCCGCCACCGGCAGCAGGTCCTCCTCTGCCGTGGGCCACGGTGCACCGCCCGCGGCGCGGACGTGACCGGCCGCGCCCTGATCCTCGGCCTCCTGCGCGCGGGCCTCGGAGACGACGACGTCCTGGTCACCCACACCGGCTGCCAGCTCCCGTGCAACCACGCGCCGGTGCTCAGTGTTCAGCCCGACGACGTCTGGTACGGCGGGGTCGACGCGCAGGCGGCTGGTGACATCGTCGAACGGCACCTGGTGCAGGGGTTACCCGCGGAGACCCACCGGCTGCCCCGCTCCTGCTGATCGCCTTGGGGCGCGCGCTGCGGCACCGGGTGTGTCCCTACCGACATTGCGCGCCGCTGTAAACCGCGGGTCCAAGAGGTCCAACGACTGCATCGACCCGCACGTCGACGGGCCTGGCAGCTATCCAGCCTGGTCGTTCACGGGCCAATCGTCGAGGTATCGAAAACGTCCCGTGACCCCGAGCCAGGACGGCGGGTCGCTGCGCTGCGCAACACGCACGCCGCGGGTCGGAGTTGTGCACAGTAGTCCTTGAATCCAGTACGACTCGCGTTCACGGACCGACCCACCGAGACGCTGGCTCTGGCCGCGCGACTGGGGCGGCGGCCGATGCGGGCCGGTGGACGTGAGCGACCTTGATCGTCGGGCTCGAGCCAGCTGGCCTCGACGACGGATCCGATCAAC
>DASQDP010000042.1:0-4535 GCA_035634095.1 Nocardioidaceae bacterium
CCCTGGGCCTGTCCGGCCGCATCCTGCGCCCCCTGCGCGAGCTGGCGTCCACCGCGCGGCAGATCTCCGACACCGACCTCAGCCGGCGCATCCCGGTCTCCCGGCGGGACGAGGCCTCGCAGATCGCCGCGGCGTTCAACGACATGCTGGGCCGGCTGGAGACCGCCTTCACCGCGCAGCGGGAGTTCCTGCACGACACCAGCCACGAGCTGCGGACGCCCCTGACCGTCATCCGGGGGAACGTGGAGCTGCTCGACCTGGACGTCACACCGGGGGAGCGGGCCGAGACGGTCGCCCTGGTCCCTCGACGAGATCGACCGGATGAACCGGATCCGTCAACGACCTGTTCCTGCTCGCCCGCGCCGACCAGCCCGACTTCCTGCAGCTGCGCCCGGTCGACCTGTGCCAGGTCGTCGAGACCGCCTGGCGGCGTGCCGGCGCCCTGGCCGATCGGGACTGGCGGTTCCGGTCGGACGGCGAGGTGGCGGTGGTCGCCGACGACCAGCGGCTCGTCCAGGCCCTGCTCCAGCTCGCCGACAACGCCACCCGGTACACCGGGCCCGGCCAGGTCATCGAGTTCGGCGTCAGCGGCGACGCCGCCGGCGGACGGATGTGGGTTCGCGACGCGGGCCGGGGCGTCCCGCCCGAGGTCGCCGCGCACGTCTTCCAGCGCCGCCGGCAGGGGGCCGACGGCGTCCCCTCGACCGGGGCGGGGCTGGGGCTGGCCATCGTCGACGCCATCGCCCGGGCGCACGGCGGCGGCGTCCGGCTCGTCGAGCACACCGGCCCGGGGGCGTGGTTCGAGGTGACCGTGCCGCACCGGCCTCGCCTGCGGTCCGGCAGCACCGCCTCAGGGCGCCGGGACGCCGGCCACCGATGACCGACGCCGTCCCCCAGCGCCGTCATCAGGGAACGGGCTCGGCCGGCTCGTCGTCGGCGCGGCGCCGACCCCCCCACAGCGGCTCGAGCGCCCCGACCTCCTCGTCGGAGGCCACGCGGAACGGGGGAGTGGCCGGGGACTGCAGGGTCCGGCGCCCCTGGCCGCGGGTGGCCCGCAGGGACAGCCAGACCGAGACGCCGATGATCGTGGCGACGACGGCGAGGCTCACGGTGGTGGGGATGTAGTAGACATCGATCTTGAGCAGCATCTTGACCCCGACCCACATGAGCACCAGCGCCAGGCCCGCCTTCAGGTAGACGAACCGGTGGATCAGGTCGGCCAGCAGGAAGTACATCGCCCGCAGACCCAGGATCGCGAAGGCGTTGGCCGTGAAGACGAGGAACGGCTCGTCGGTCACAGCGAAGATCGCCGGGATGGAGTCGACGGCGAAGACCACGTCGGTGACCTCGACCAGGACCAGGACGGCCAGCAGGGGCGTGGCCAGCAGGACGCCGCCGCGCCGGACGACGAAGCGCTGCCCGTGGTAGGCGTCGGTCATGGGGACGAACCGGCGGAACAGCCGCAGCGTCCGTGACTGCTCGGGGTCGATGTGCTCGTCGCGCTGACGGAGCATCCGGTAGCCGGTCCACAGCAGGAACGCCGCGAACAGGTAGAGCACCCAGCCGAAGCTCCCGATGAGCGCGGCGCCGCCGGCGATGAACAGCCCGCGCAGCACCAGCGCGCCGAGCACACCGAGGAACAGCACCCGGTGCTGGTACTCCCGGGGGACGGCGAAGAAGGTGAAGATGATCGCCCAGACGAACACGTTGTCGACGGCGAGCGACTTCTCGATCAGGTACCCGGCGAAGTACTGCTGGCCGAGCTCCGCGCCGTGCGCCCACCACACCCAGGCGCCGAACCCGGTGCCCACGGCAACCCACAGCGCCGACCACACGGCGGCCTCCCGCACGGTGATCACGTGGGCTCGGCGGTGGGCGAACAGGTCGACGGCGAGCATGCCGACGACGAGGCCGAGCACGGCCATCCACAGGGCGAGCGAGACGTCCACGCGAGGACCTCCTCCGGTCGATCGGACCGGAGGTCTCTCCGGCGCCCCACGGGCGCCCGCTCTGCCGGACCCCACACGTCGGGGCCGTCGTGACGACAGCGGCGTCGGGGATACTCCCCTCCTACCGACGAGTGAAGCGCAGTTCAGGTGTTTGCGCAAGCGGAGAGGGGAGCACGGTGACCGACCCCGGCCGGCCGACCTGGACGTTCCTGACCAACCACGGCCACGTGCTGCTGGCGGTGGCCGCGGACCCGGACGCGCGGGTCGAGGAGGTCGCTGCCCGCGTGCGCATCAGCACCCGCGCGGTCCTGGGCATCCTGCGCGACCTGGAGGACGCCGGGTACCTGACCCGGACCCGCTGCGGCCGGCGCACCCACTACGAGGTGGTGCCGCACCGGCCCTTCCGCCACCCCAGCGAGGCCGACCGCGAGGTCGACGAGCTCATCGCCGTGTTCACCTCCCGGTGACCGCGGTCCGGCCCGGCACCCACCCCGTCCACGGGAGGACGGACCACCGGGAGTGGAGTCCCCTCCCATCGCACCGCGACCTCCCTCGACGCCGCGGGCCGGTGTGCTCGAGACCCTCCTCGGCCTGGCCCCTGCTCGCGTCCCCGAGGCTCGGATGGCCCCATCCAGGGCGTCCCCGAGACTGCGAGGTGACCCAGGAGGGGTCCTTCCTCAGCGCCGGCGGGTCTCGGGGAACAGCAGGTCGACGAAGCGGGCCACGGTCGGCTGCGGCTCGTGGTTGGCCAGCCCGGGCCGCTCGTTGGCCTCGATGAACACGTGCTCGGGGCCCTCGACGTCGGGCACCAGGAAGTCCAGCCCCGTCACCGGGATGCCGATCGCCCGGCTGGCCCGGACGGCGGCCTGCCCGATCGCCGGGTGCAGCCGGGCGGTGACGTCCTCGATCGTGCCGCCGGTGTGCAGGTTCGCCGTCCGCCGGACCCGGATCCGCTCGCCCACGGGCGGGACGTCGTCCATCGCGTACCCGGACTCCGCGACCACCTCGGCGGTCGCGTCGTCCAGCGGGATGCGCGACTCCCCGCCGGTGGCCCGCTCGCGCCGGCGGCTGGTCGAGCGGACCAGCTCGGTGACCTCGGTGCGCCCGTCACCGACGACCTCGGCCGGACGGCGCACCGCGGCGGCCACCACCTCGTGGTCGATGACGACCACCCGCAGGTCGTCGCCCTCGACGAGCTCCTCGACCAGCACGTCGGGACAGAACTGGGCGGCCAGCGCCACCGCCCGCTCGAGCGCGTCGGGCGAGGTCACGCCCACGGTGATGCCCTTGCCCTGCTCCCCGCGGGCGGGCTTGACGACCACCTCGCCGCACTCGGCCAGCAGCGTGCGGGCGGCCTCGAGGTCGCCGTCGGTGACGGTCGCCCCACGGGGCACCCGGACGCCGGCCCGCTCCATGATCCGCCGGGTGACCCGCTTGTCGTCGCAGCGGCTCATCGCGACCGCGCTGGTGAACTCCGACAGCGACTCCCGGGTGAGCACCGTGCGCCCGCCCAGCGACAGCCGCATCTCGCCCCACTCGGCGTCGCTGACCTCGACCCGGACGCCGCGCTCGAGCGCCTCCTCGGCGATGATCCGCGCGTAGGGGTTGAGGTCCTCCAGCCCCGGCGGGCGGGCGGCGAACAGCGGCGTGTTGATCGGGTTCTTCCGCTTGACGCACAGCGCCGGGACCCGGTGGAAGCCGAGCTTGCGGTACAGCGCGATCGCCGCGGTGTTGTCGTGGATGACCGAGAGGTCGAGGTAGGCGCGGCCGCGGCCGACGTAGCGCTCGGCGAGCACCCGCACCAGGGCCTCCCCGGTGCCCGGCGGGGCGTCCTGCGCGTCGACGGCCAGGCACCACAGGCTGGCGCCGCCCTCCGGGTCGCCGAAGGCGAGCACGTGGTCGACGCCGGTGACCGTGCCGACGACCCGCCCCGTCCGCCGGTCCTCGGCGACCAGGTAGGTGAAGCAGCGGGTGCGGTGGTTGGCCCACATGGTGTCGGCGTCGCCGGTGACCATGCCGTTGCGGGCGTAGATCCCGTTGATCTGCCGCATCTCGTCCAGCGCGGTGACCGTGCGCACGAAGACCCCGCGGATCAGCTCGGCCCGCGGGCGGTAGCGGTGCAGGTCCAGCCGGTAGGTGTAGCTGGGGTCGATGAACAGCTCGTCGGGCACGATCCCCACCAGCACGTGCGGGTCCCGCGCGTAGATGCAGATGTCGCGGCGGCCGCTCTCCTCCGAGCGCAGCGCCTTCACGATGCCGTCCAGGCTGGCGAAGGTCTGCCCGAACACCAGCCGACCCCAGGCGAGGTCCAGGACGACGTCGGAGCCCATGCCCTGGCGCTGGTGCTCGGAGACCTGCTGCCAGGGACGGCTGGTGGGGGAGGGGGTGTCCGACACCGGGGTGCGGCGGCGGTGCCCCGCGACCCGGGTCACGGCGCCTCCTCGCCGGCGCTCGTCGGCACCACGCCCTGGGGGACCGTGCCCCCGCGTGACCTCGCGAGCTCGGCCACGGTCACACCCCGTGGGTCTGCAGCCAGAGCTCCAGCAGGCCGAGCTGCCACAGCTTGTTGCCGCGCAGCGGGGTGAG
>DASQDP010000043.1:0-2072 GCA_035634095.1 Nocardioidaceae bacterium
AGCGTGGAGCCGAGCTTGCGCGACAGCGAGCCGATCACCGGCAGGTCGAACACCAGGTCGGCCCCGAGCAGCCGCAGCCGGCGCTGGGCCGGGTGGTCGTCGTGCAGCGCGACGGTCGCCATCATCGCGTCGAACGGCAGCGTGCCCGAGTGGTTGGCCACCACGAGCCCGCCGCCGGTGTCGGGCACGTTCTCCACGCCGTGGGTCTCCACCCGGAACCAGCGGGAGAACAGCGGCCGCAGCGCCGGCAGCAGCACGTGGTCGGTGAGGTCGGGATCGAAGCCGAACTCGTCGGTGTCGTAGTCGCCGGTCACCCGGCGCCGGAGGAACTCCAGGCCGCCGGCGACCTGATCGTCCCAGGAGGCGGACGACGATTGAGGGACCCGCGGCTCGTCGTCGTCCCGCCGCAGCGGGATGACCCGCGCCTCAGGCATCGCGCACCGCCCGCAGCCCGGGGGACGGCGGCGTGGGCCGGAGCCGCTCCCCCACCGAGCCCGCCGTCGCGCCGACGCGGTGCACGAGGGCCTGTGCCCGCGAGGTCACCCCGGCGACCACCTCCGGCGGTATCACCGGCACGAGCGTGCTCGCGTAGTCGGCCAGCGCCTGCTCGGTGGTGAACTGCGGGGTGTAGCCGAATTCCTCGCGCAGCACGGTGGTGTCCACGACCCGGCCGAAGTTGAGGAAGCGCATCTGCTCCGGGGAGTAGTCGACGTAGCCGAACCGGCGGGTCAACCGGCCCAGCGAAGCCAGCGCCGGCGAGGGCAACGGCACCTGGAGCCGGCCGAGCCGGCGGATGAGCTGCGACAGCAGCAACGTGCCCTCCCCACCGACGTTGACGGTGCCGGCGAAGTCGCCGGTGGTGGCCCGCGTCAGCACGGCCAGGGCGTCGTCCTCGTGCAGCAGCTGCACGCGGGCGTCATACCCGAGCGCCGTGGGCACCAGCGGCATGCGCAGGAAGTGCGTCAGCACCGAGTCGATCCGCGGACCGATGAAGTTGGTGAAGCGCAGCGCCGCCACCCCGACGTCGGGACGGCGCCGGGCGAAGGACCGGACGTAGCCCTCGATGTCGAGGCTGTCCCGGGCGAAGCCCCCCGCGGGGACCCGGCGGGCCTGCATGGCCTCGGTGAAGACGGCGGGGTCGCGCGACGAGGCGCCGTAGACGGCGCTGCTCGACTTCAGCACGAACCGGCGGACCGACGCCGCCCGCTGGCACGCCGCCAGCAACTGCATCGTCCCGATGACGTTGAGCTCCTTCATCGGCCCCCGCCCGCCAGAGCCGGCAGGCGTGGAGCTGATGTTCATGTGCACGACCGTGTCGACCGAGGCCGTCGCGATGACCTTGCTGATCAACGGGTTGCGGATGTCGGCCCGCACGAACTCGGTGCGGCCCAGCCGGCGGAGCATCTCCGGCGACGGGGGGACGGTGTCCACCCCGATGACGCGCTGGATGGCACGGTCACGAGCGAGCTCGGCCGCCAGCGCACCGCCGAGCCACCGACTCACACCGGTGACCAGGACGACCACGGGCGGCACGAGCCTCAGCTCACTTCTTGTTGCGCCGCTGGACGCGGGTCTTCTTCAGCAGCTTGCGGTGCTTCTTCTTCGCCATCCGCTTGCGGCGCTTCTTGATGACCGAACCCATGTGCGTGCTCCCGACGTCGTTGCGGCGCGGCGGCCACCGTCGACCAGGAGGTCGCACCGGGCGCCGCGCGAGGTGATCAGCGCGTGTGCGACGACCCGGACCGGCCGGCCCGGCGTCGCTCGGCGTCCGAGCGTACCCGGCGCCCCCGCGGCGACGCTGCCGCGTGGGGCTGCCGGCATCCCGTGCCCACCCGCAGGGGTGGGGTGGTGCGATGTGCGGGCCCTCGGTCGGAACGAGCGGGGGCTCCGGCCCCCTGCAGGGTCCCGCCGCGAGCCTGCGAGCGGTGGGGGACAGGGGGTCCTCTTTCAGGCGATGTCGGTGTAGGCGTCGCGCAGGTAGTCCTGGACGGCGCGCTCGGGCACGCGGAAGGACCGACCGACGCGGACGGCGGCGAGCTCGCCGGCGTGCACGAGGCGGTACACGGTCATCT
>DASQDP010000044.1:0-20347 GCA_035634095.1 Nocardioidaceae bacterium
TCTCGTTGCGCAGCAGCTCGACCAGCTGGGAGGCCAGGGACCGCAGCAGGTCGGCCTCGAAGCCGCTGAAGGTGGCGACGGCACCGCCCTTGCGGCGCCGTTGGAAGCCGTCGCTCAACTGTCCGCCTTCTGCAGCGTCGCCCACAGGCCGTACTCGTGCATCGCCTGCACGTCGCGCTCCATCTCCTCGCGTGAGCCGGTCGACACCACCGACTTCCCGTCGTTGTGCACCTCGAGCATCAGCTTCTCGGCCTTCTTCCTCCCGTAGCCGAAGTAGGTCCGGAACACGTGCGTCACGTAGCTCATCAGGTTCACCGGGTCGTTCCACACGATCGTCACCCACGGCTGGTCGAGGAAGGTCAGGTCCTCGACCTCGGGTCGGTCGAGCTCGACGGGTGTGGGAGCGGACACAGCGGTCATCCTAGGCTGTGCGGGTGACGACCCAGCCCAGCCCGGAGCCCGACGTGCCACCCAGCGACGGACTCGGCGTTCAGCCCCCCGCCCCGTCCACCGCCCTGTTCACCGACCACTACGAGCTCACCATGATCCAGGCGGCGCTCGCCAGTGGCACGGCGGACCGCAGGGCCGTCTTCGAGCTGTTCCCGCGCCGCCTCCCCGAGGGCCGCCGGTACGGCGTGGTGGCCGGTGTGGGCCGCGCCCTCGACGCCCTCGAGCGGTTCACCTTCGACGCCGACTCCGTGGAGGTGCTGCGTGAGCACCGGGTCGTCGACGAGGCGACCCTGGACTGGCTGGCGGGCTACCGGTTCCACGGCGACGTGTGGGGCTACGCCGAGGGCGAGACGTTCTTCCCCTACTCCCCGCTGCTCGTGGTGGAGGCGACGTTCGCCGAGGCGGTGGTCCTGGAGACGGTGCTGCTCTCCATCTACAACCACGACTCGGCGATCGCCTCGGCGGCGTCCCGGATGACCTCGGCCGCCGGCGGACGGCCGTGCATCGAGATGGGCTCACGCCGCACGCACGAGGAGGCCGCGGTCGCGGCGGCGCGCGCGGCGTACATTGCGGGCTTCCAGGCCACCTCCAACCTCGCCGCCCGCCGGCGCTACGGCATCCCCACCACCGGCACCAGCGCCCACAGCTTCACCCTGCTGCACGACAGCGAGCGCGACGCGTTCACCGCGCAGGTCAGCTCGCTGGGCAAGGGGACCACTCTGCTGGTGGACACCTACGACGTCGCCGAGGCGGTGCGGATGGGGGTGGAGATCGCCGGCCCCGACCTGGGCGCGGTGCGCCTGGACAGCGGCGACCTCGGGGTTCTCGCCGTCCAGGTCCGCGCGGAGCTCGACGAGCTGGGTGCGACGAGCACCCGCATCGTGGTGACCTCCGACCTCGACGAGCACGCCATCGCGGCCCTCGCCGCCGCGCCTGTCGACGGCTACGGCGTCGGCACCTCCCTGGTGACCGGGAGCGGGCACCCCACCTGCGGCTTCGTCTACAAGCTGGTCTCGCGCGAAGCAGAGGACGGACGGATGGTCGGGGTGGCGAAGAAGAGCAAGGACAAGATGTCGATCGGAGGCCGCAAGTACGCGCTGCGCCGGCTCTCGGCCGCCGGGGTCGCCGAGGCGGAGGTCATCGGCATCGGCACCCCGCCGGAGAACGACGGCGACGACAGGTCGCTGATGGTGCCGCTGGTCACCGACGGCACCGTGGTCGGACGGGAGGGCCTGGAGGTTGCCCGTGCCCGGCACGTCGCCGCGCGCGACGAGCTACCACTGGTGGCCCGCCAGATGTCCCGCGGTGAGCCGGCCATCGCCACCGAGCACGTGGGCTGAGCGCCATGGCCCTGCTGCGGTGCGACTTCTTCTCCGACGTCCTCGAGGTGGGAACCTCGATGACCGTGCTGCTGCCCCAGGACGTCGAGAGCCAGATCGGGGTCTCCACCAGCGCGACCGGCCGGGACGGGTTCCCCGTGCTGTACCTGCTGCACGGGCTCAGCGACGACAGCACCGCCTGGTCGCGCTTCACCAGCATCGAGCGGTACGCCGCGGAAGTCGGCGTCGCCGTCGTGATGCCGCAGGTGCAGCGCAGCTTCTACGCCGACGAGGCGCACGGAGCCAGGTTCTGGACGTTCCTGTCCTCCGAGCTGCCGGACGTCGTCGGATCGTTCCTCCGCGTCTCCCAGCGCCGGGAGGACACCTTCGTCGCGGGCCTGTCGATGGGCGGCTACGGGGCGCTGAAGTGGGCGCTGCACCAGCCGCAGCGTTTCGCAGCAGCCGCCAGCCTGTCCGGGGCGCTCGACCTGCACGCCCTGCTCCCCGAACGCCGGCCGCTGTTCGACCGTGTCTTCGACGGTCAGGTGGGGCCGGACGACGACCTGTTCGCGCTGCTCGCAGGCGCCGACACCGACGCGCTCCCGGCGCTGTTCGTCGGGTGCGGCACCGAGGACCCGCTCTACGGGTCGAGTGTCCGGTTCAGCGACGAGGCGGCGGCGGCCGGGGTCGACGTGCACGTCGACTTCAGGCCTGGTGAGCACGAGTGGGGACTGTGGGACGCGACGATCCGCGACGTCCTGGCCTGGCTCCCGCTGCGGCCCTGAGCGTGGACTAGCCTCGGGCCATGACGCGTGCACTGATCGTGGTCGACGTACAGAACGACTTCTGCGAGGGCGGCAGCCTCGCCGTCGACGGTGGCGCCGCGGTGGCGTCCGGCATCAGCGCGCTGCTGCACTCGTGGTCGCGGCAGGACCCCCGGGCGCCCGACTACTCCGTGGCAGTGGCGACCCGCGACCACCACATCGACCCCGGCGACCACTTCAGCGACACCCCCGACTTCGACGCATCGTGGCCACGGCACTGCGTGGTCGGCAGCGACGGTGAGGCGTTCCACCCCAACCTCGACCCGCAGCCGTTCGACGCGGTGTTCCTCAAGGGCGAGCACGCAGCGGCGTACTCCGGCTTCGAGGGTCGCTCGTCCGAGGGCACGCCGCTCGCGGAGTGGCTGCGCAGCCACGACATCACGGACGTCGACGTGTGCGGCATCGCCACCGACTACTGCGTGCGCGCCACCGCGCTGGACGCCGTGCGCAACGGCTTCGCGACCCGTCTGCTGCCCGGCCTGTGCGCCGGGGTGGCCGCCGAGTCGACCGACGCGGCCCTGATCGAGATGCAGAGTGCTGGGGTGGCTCTCGGCTGACCGGCTGGGGCCACCTCACACGGGGCGGTCACCATGGGCGTTGCAACGGCTCCCTGCGCAGGAGGCGCCGTGTCACACCCCCCACTTGACGGCCAGTGTGCGCACCACCGTCGCGTTGCGGTTGGTGGCGACCCCGAGGGCCTTCTCCACCGCTGCGTTGGACAGCCGGGCCTCGTGGTACAGCTTGTCGTAGAGCAGGTGCACCGCGCGGCCACGGACTACGGCCGTCTCACCGGGGTGCTCCTGGTCCTGGATGCGGGCGATCCCCTCCGCGGACGGCCGGTGCTTGAGAAGGCTGATGTAGTGACGCACACCGGCCGGATGGTCGGCCGCCAGCTGATCGGCGTCGTGAACGACCGCCGCCAGCTCTTCGGGGCTGAGCACCACCACCGGGACCGCGAAACCGCGGTCCGCCTCGAGCACCGCCTCCAGGGCGGCCTCCACCGCGGCGCGATCTGTCGACGGTGAGCTCAACCGCACGTTGCCGGTCTGGATGTGGGTGGCCACGTCGTCGTAGCCCGCCGCGAGCAGTGCGGCGCGGAGCTCGGCCATCGGGTACTGCCGCTTGCCGATGTTGACCGCACGGAGGAAGGCGAGGTGGGTCGGCACGGCCACATCCTGCCGCAGGCCGCCCGACCGCGGCTATCGGTGCCCGAGCCTCGGCCCGGCGATGCGCCGGACAGGGACCGGCGGCACCGACGCTCCGGTGTCCGACACAGCCGACCTGGCGGCGCGCGGCGACCGCCACCACGACGACCACGACGGCCGCCTCCACCGCCGGCGGCCCGCCGCCCGTCGCGACCGGGCGACCCGATCCGCCTCGTCCTCGTGGAGCAGCTGCTCGATCACGAATCCCCAGGAGCTCACGCCCGACCCCTCTCATCGGCGGCACCCACACCGGGCTTCGACACCGGTGACGACGTTACGCTGGTGTCGCTGAGACTGCAACCAGCAAAAGGCGTATGCTGGTGTCACCCCATCGCAGGAGCCCACCGTGACGATGATCGACCTGCCGAGGCCGCCCGCGCCGCCGGCCGTCGCGATCGTCCGCGACTTCGTGAACACCACCGACCACGAGACGGGTGCGGACGACCTCTCGACGCCTGCGGCCCTGGTCCGTCATCTGCACGAGGCGGGACTGTGCACGGCAGCGGCCCGGGCCGCCGGAGCGCACCTGCGGGAGGCGCACCTGCTGCGTGCCGGGCTGCGCCGCGCTCTCGAGCTCAACCACGAGGGGCGCACCGCGCCGCTGCCGCAGCTGCAGGCCGTGGTGCGTCGGCTCCCGGTCGGGCTCGACTGGGACGACACCGGTGCCCGACTGAGAGCCACCGCGGCCGGGGTGCCGGGGGCCCTGGCCGGGATCGCGCTGGCCGCCCACCAGAGCTCGGTGGACGGCACCTGGGGACGGCTCAAGGTGTGCGCCTCCGACGACTGCGGCTGGGCCTACTACGACTCCAGCAAGAACCGGTCGCGGAGCTGGTGCGAGTACGGCTGCGGCAACAAGATCAAGACCCGCGCCTACCGGGAGCGGCAGCGCGCGAGGTCCGGCTAGTCGCTGACCGGCCCGCGTCCCGCCCACGTCCAGGCGTACGCCGGGTCCTCGGCGGCCAACGCGGCCTCGCCGAGCTCCAGGGGGCGGAAGGTGTCGACCATGACGGCGAGCTCGTCGAAGTGGTCCACGCCGATGGACGCCTCGACCGCCGACGGCTGCGGACCGTGGGCGAGGCCGCCGGGGTGCAACGACACCGATCCCAGGCCGATGCCGGAGCCCTTGCGCGCCTCGTAGTCACCGGCGACGTAGAACATCACCTCGTCGCTGTCCACGTTGGAGTGGTAGTACGGCACCGGAATCGACTCCGGGTGGTAGTCGACCTTGCGCGGCACGAAGGCGCACACCACGAAGCCGCCGGCCTCGAAGACCTGGTGCACCGGCGGAGGCTGGTGCACCTTGCCGGTGATCGGCATGAAGTCCTCGACGTTGAACGTGAAGGGATACAGGCAGCCGTCCCAGCCGACGACGTCGAAGGGTGACGTGGCGTAGGTCAACCGGGTGCCGACCAGGCCGCCGGGGCCGTTGCCGCGGTGCTTGACGAGCACCTCGACGTCGGAAGCGGGCTCGGCGATGAAGGGCCCGGCGGGCCCGTGCAGGTCCCGCTCGGAGTACGGCGCGTGCTCCAGGAGCTGTCCGTAGCGCGACAGGTACCGCCGAGGTGGGGCGACGTGGCTGTTGGCCTCGACGACGTAGAGCCGCGACGCCTCGGCCGGGGACCAGCGGTGGGTGGTCGCGCGCGGCACCACGACGAAGTCGCCGGTGCGGTAGCCCAGCACCCCGAACACCGTCTCCACGGTGCCGCTGCCGGCTTCGACGAACACGCACTCGTCCCCCACCGCGTTGCGGTAGTACGGCGATCGCCGGGTCGCCACCACGTAGCTGATCCGCACGTCGCCGTTGCCGAGGACGAGCCGGCGTCCCTGCACAGCGTCGACGTGGTGACCGGCCACCGCCGTAGCACCGGCGTCGGCGTCGGCGTCGAAGAGCCCGTGCAGCCGCAGGTGGCGGGGCTTGAGCGGGTGGTTGGCGGACAGGGTCGAGTCCGGAAGGCCCCACACCGAGCTGCGCACGAGGGCGGACGGGACCCCCGAGTGGTACAGCAGGGAGGAGTCGGAGGAGAAGCCCTCCTCCCCCATCAGCTCCTCGTACCGCAGGGCGCCCGCGGCGTCCCGGAACGCGATGTGCCGCTTGTCCGGGACCTCGCCGACGCGGCGGTAGTAGACCATGGCTCCTCGTCCCGGCGGCACGCTCGTGCCGCTGGGACGCCAGTCTGGGAGAGCGGACCTGCGGCGTCAATCCACCAGACGGTCGTCGCGGCCGCCCGTGCGGGGACGGAGCCCGGCCCGCTCCTGCGGGTCAGGCGCCGTTGGACGCCTCGTGCCAGTCCCAGTGCACCCGCGGGAACGCGTCGTGTCGTGCGACGAGCGCCCCGCACACCAGGCAGGCCAGCCCGGTCTCAGAGCTGTCGTCGTAGTAGGAGGCCAGGTCGGGGGTCGGCTCGTCGGCATCCGTGCTCATCTGGTCGGACTACCCACGGGTGAGCCGGGTGATGCGTCGGCGCACCGTCCTCGCACGGACCGGCCGGCGGAACGCCGTTCAGCGCACCACCACGAGCGTCTCCCCTGAGGGCACCAGCTCGCCCACCACCGGGTAGCCGGGGACCTCGCCGGCCACCAGCAGCCCTCCGGACGTCTGGGCGTCCGCCAGCAGCAGCAGCTCGTCGGCATCGACGGTCGCCGAGAGGTGCGGGCGCACCCAGTCCAGGTTGCGGCGGCTGCCGCCCGGCACGAAGCCGGCCGCCAGGGAGGGACGCGCCGCCTCCAGGTAGGGCACGGCTGCCGCGTCCAGCACGGCGGTCACGCCGCTGGCGCGGCACAGCTTCATGAGGTGCCCCAGCAGCCCGAACCCGGTGACGTCGGTGCCGCATCGGACCCCGGTCGCGAGCGCGGCCCGGGACGCGTCCCGGTTCAGCGTCACCATCGTCTCGACGGCGTCCTCGAACACCTCCCCCGTGCTCTTGTGCCGGTTGTTGAGCACGCCCAGTCCCAGCGGCTTGGTGAGCGTGAGCGGGGTGCCGGCCCGGCCCGCGTCGTTGCGCAGCAGCCGGTCGGGGTCGGCGAGGCCGGTGACGGCGAGGCCGTACTTCGGCTCGGGGTCGTCCACACTGTGCCCGCCCGCGAGGTGGGTGGCCGCCTGCTCGCAGACGTCGGCGCCGCCGCGGAGCACCTCCGCGGCCAGCTCGAACGGGATCCGGTCCCGCGGCCACGCCAGCAGGTTCACCGCGACCAGCGGCTCCCCGCCCATCGCGTAGACGTCGGACAGTGCGTTGGCGGCGGCGATCCGGCCCCAGTCGTAGGCCGAGTCGACCACCGGTGTGAAGAAGTCCGCGGTGAGCACGACCGCCCGGTCCCCGTCGATGCGCACCACGGCCCCGTCGTCCCCGTCGTCGAGGCCCACCAGCAGGTCGTCGCGGGCCCGGCCGAGCGACAGCCCGGTCAGCACCGCCTCGAGCTCACCGGGGGGGACCTTGCAAGCGCAGCCGCCCCCGGCGGCGTACGAGGTGAGTCGGTGCGGCAGCTCGAGGGTCGTCACCCGGCGAGCATAGGCACGGCGCCGTCGTCAGCGGGTGGCGGCCGGGGAGGGGACCTGCTGCTCGTGGCTGGCGTGGTCCGCCGCCTCACCGGCGCCTCCCGCGAGTGCTCCCTGCCCGGCCACTCCCCCGGCGTTTGCGTCGGCCTGTCGCGCGGCCATCCGCGCACGCTGCGGGACCACGATGTACTTCGGGTCGCGGGCCGAGGCGAGCCCGGCCTCGAAGACGCCGAAGCGGGTCAGGGCCGACCCCGCCAGGTAGCTGACCCCGGCCAGGGCGCGCAGCAGCCGCGAGCGGCGGCCGAGGACGGAGACCCCGAGGCCGGTCGCCGTCAGGGCCCGAGCCGCCTTCATCAGACGACCCGACTTGCCGAGGTGGTAGGGCTCGGCGAGCATGCCGAGCCGGCGCTCCATGACCCCCATGGCGGTCAGCTCGAGCGAGGCGCCGGCGACGGCGAGCCGGAAGCCGGGCGCGCTGTCCTGCACCGACGTCAGCACCATCGCCAGCCCTCCGGCGGCCGCGGAGCCCGACCCCACGAAGACGAACGGCAGCTCGCGGTGGCCCTCGTGCCAGATCGGCACCGAGGTGTTGGCGAACAGCGCCGCGGTGTAGCCGGCCAGCGGTGGCCCCAGCGCCGCCGCCCCGACCCCGGCGAGCCGGCCCAGCAGCGGCAGTCTCCCGGTCAGCTGGGAGGCGAACGCCGCCGAGGCCAGCGACGCGAACGGCGCCAGGATGTAGGTGCCCACCGACAGCGGCGAGGTGACCTTGAAGACGCGCAGCATGTTGAGGAACCGCTCCGGCCTGCCGAGGTCGTGGATCAAGAAGACTGTGCCGACCCCGGCGCCCCCGGCCGCCACGCCGCGCATCAGGTGCTCGAGGCGACGGTTGCCGGTCAGCGCGGCGCCCTCGGCGAGCACCGCGGAGCCCCCGGAGAGCCCTCCGAGGAACAGGTAGAGCGGGACGTCCGGGGTCTTCCAGGTCGGCGTCTTGATGATCTGGCGGCCGTAGTAGGACTGGAACTCCGGCTCGGGAACCATCCGGCGTTCCCTCACGACTGCCTCCGACCGAGGAACGAGGCCACCCCGAGGGCGAGCATCGTCGCCGCGGCGGCACCCACGTGCTTCCAGATGTCGACCACGTCGCGGGTGGTGACCACGGGGTCGGGCGGCAGGCCGTAGACCTCCGGCTCGTCGAGCAGCAGGAAGAACGCGCCGTTGCCGCCCACGCCGTCCTCGGGGTCGCGCCCGTAGAGACGGGCGACGTCGACGCCCTTGGCGTGCAGCTCCGCCAGCCGGGCGTCGGCGCGCTCGCGGAGCTCGTCCACGTCGCCGTACTGGATGGACTGGGTGGGGCACGCCTGCGCGCACGCCGGCGTCTGGTCGTCCTTGAGCCGGTCGTAGCACAGCGTGCACTTGTGCGCCTTGCCGTCGTTCTCGTCCAGCCCGATCACGCCGTACGGACAGCCCGTCACGCAGTAGCCGCAGCCGTTGCAGATGTCCTGCTGGACCACCACCGTTCCGAACTCGGAGCGGAACAGCGCTCCGGTGGGGCACACGTCGAGGCAGCCGGCGTGCGTGCAGTGCTTGCACACGTCGGACGACATCAGCCAGCGGATGCTGCCGTCGCCGCTGAGCGCGCCCTGGTCCTCTGCCGCAGGAGCGGTCGCGACGCCGCTCTCGTAGGCCTCGAACCCCGGTGGGCCCATGCCGGGGAGCCCGAGGTCCGTCGTGGTGGGGTGCACGGGCTTCTCGATGAACGCCACGTGCCGCCACGTCTCGGCGCTCAGCGCCCGCGTGTTGTCGTAGGACATGCCGGAGAGCGAGATGCCGTCCTCGGGCAACCTGTTCCAGGTCTTGCAGGCGACCTCGCAGGCCTTGCAGCCGATGCAGACGCTGGTGTCGGTGAAGAAGCCCTTGCGCGGCGGATGTGACGGGTCGTGGCCCGCGTCGGCCTGGACGTCGTCGAGCCGGCCGTACAAGGAGTTCGTCACGGGTTCGTCCCTCGGTCGCTCCGTTGGTCCTCGTCCACCGCGGAGCGGCGACGGTACTCCTCGACGTACGACGGGAGGTCGGGGCCCCGCGGACGGCGGCCCGGCTGGATGTCGCAGGTGCCGCCCTTGTCCTGGATGAAGACGTTGGGGTCCAGGGTCAGGTTCACCAGGTCGTTCGACGAGTCGCCGGTGCTCACGCCGTTGCTGCCCCAGTGGTAGGGCAGCCCGATCTGCTCGACCATCTGGTCGCCGACCCGCAGTGAGCGCAGCCGCTCAGTGACCAGCACCCGGGCCTCGATCGCGGTGCGTGCGGTGATGATGGTGGCCCAGCCGCCGTTGGTCAGCCCCCGCTCGGCCGCCAGCCGCGGCGAGACCTCGCAGAACATCTCCGGCTGCAGCTCGGCGAGGAACGGCAGCGTCCGGCTCATCCCGCCTGCGGTGTGGTGCTCGGTGAGCCGGTAGGTGGTGAACACGTAGGGGAAGACGTGGCTGCCCTGGGCATGCACGGGGTTGTGCCGCGAGTCCACGAACTTGCGGGCCGGGTTGTTCTGACGGCCGTAGAACGCGTTCCGCATCGGCGACTCGGGCGGCTCGTAGTGCGCGGGCATCGGACCGTCGGCGAGGCCCGCGGGAGCGAACAGCCAGCCCTTGCCGTCGGTCTGCATGATGAACGGGTCGCTGCCGCCGATCGCGTCAGGGCCCTTGGCGCCCTCCGGCGGCTCGTAGTGGGGCGGCCGGTCGGCGATGAAGTCCGGGATGTCCTCGCCGGTCCAGGAGCCCGCGCCGTCGTTGGCGGCCTCGTCCCACCACACGTACGCCTTGCGCTCGCTCCACGGTCTGCCGTCGGGGTCGGCCGACGCACGGTTGTAGAGCATCCAGCGGTTGGCGGGCCACACCCAGCCCCACTCGTTGGCGACGTGGCCCTGCTCCCAGTGCGGCTTGCGGCGCGCGGACTGGTTCACGCCGTGGGCATAGACGCCGCTGTAGATCCAGCACCCGCACGAGGTCGACCCGTCCGTCCTCAGCTGGGTGTAGGACGACAACGGGTTGCCGTCGGCGTCCATGCCGTTGATCTCGCGCAGGACTGCCTCGCTGCTCGGCTCCCGGAGCTCGCCCTCGACGGGGTAGTCCCAGGCCAGGTCGAGCAGCGGCCGGTCCATCTCGTCGGTGGAGTCCTTGAGCTTCTCGCGGATCCGCTGACCGAGCTCGTAGTAGAACTGCAGCTCGCTGCGTGCGTCGCCGGGCGGCTCGACGGCCTTCTCGCGCCACTGCAGCATCCGCTGCGTGTTGGTGAAGGTGCCGGCCTTCTCCACGTGCGAGGCCGCCGGCAGGAAGAACACCTCGGTGCCGATGTCCTCGGTGCGCTGCTCGCCGGTGGCGATCTCCGGCCCGTCCTTCCAGAAGGTCGCGGACTCGATCATCTGCAGGTCACGCACGACGAGCCAGTCGAGGTTCGCCAGCCCGAGCCGCTGCATCCGCCCGCCGCTGGTCCCGACCGAGGGGTTCTCCCCCACCAGGAAGTAGCCCTTGACCCGGCCCTCGATCTGCCCGACCACGGTCTGGTACGACGAGTGGTCGCCGGTCAGCCGGGGCAGGTAGTCGAAGCAGAAGTCGTTGTCGGCGGTGGCCGCCTCACCCCAGTACGCCTTGAGCAGGCTGACCATGTAGGCCCGGCTGTTGCCCCAGAACCCGGCCTTGCCCTCGTCGCGCTCCAGGTAGTGGTCGAGGTTCTGCTCGAGCTCGGCGTTGGGCATCGGCAGGTAGCCGGGCAGCAGGTTGAACAGGGTCGGGATGTCGCTGGACCCCTGGATGCTCGCGTGCCCGCGCAACGCCATGATGCCGCCGCCGGGACGGCCCATGTTGCCGAGCAGCAGCTGGAGGATGGACGCGGTGCGGATGTTCTGCACGCCGACGCTGTGCTGAGTCCACCCCACCGCGTAGCAGAACGCGGAGGTGCGCTCGCGGCCGCTGTTCTCGGTCAGCGCCCTCGCGACCTGGTGGAACTGCTCGGCCGAGATGCCGCAGACCTCCTGCACCATCTCCGGGGTGTAGCGCGCGAAGTGCCGCTTGAGGACCTGGTAGACGCAGCTCGGGTGCTGCAGCGTCTCGTCGCGCCTCCCCTTGTGCGGTACCGACGGGCCCCCGGAGCCCATCGCCTGGGCGCGGGCCGAGTCGTGGGTCTCCTTCTCCTCCTCGCCCGGCTGGTCGCCCTTCGGCCCGTCAGCTCCGTCGTCGTCGGCGGCGGCCTCGTCCGCACCGGCGTACTGCCACGACTCCGGGTTGTAGGAGTGGCTGTCCTCGTCGAACCCGGAGAACAGGCCGTCGAGCTCCTCGGTGTCCTGGAACGTCTCGTCGATGATCGTGGCCGCGTTGGTGTAGGCGACGACGTACTCACGGAAGTCCAGCTCGTTGGTCAAGATGTAGTTGACCAGGGCACCCAGGAACGCGATGTCCGTGCCCGCGCGGATCGGCACGTGCAGGTCCGAGACCGCGGACGTGCGGGTGAACCGCGGGTCGACGTGGATGATCGTCGCGCCCCGCCGCTTCGCCTCCATCACCCACTGGAACCCGACCGGATGGCACTCGGCCATGTTCGAGCCCTCGATGACGATGCAGTCAGCGTTGGCCAGGTCCTGCTGGAACGAGGTCGCTCCACCGCGACCGAACGAGGCCCCCAGACCGGGAACCGTGGAGGAGTGTCAAATACGGGCCTGGTTCTCGATCTGGATCGCGCCCATCGCGGTGTACAGCTTCTTCATGAGGTAGTTCTCCTCGTTGTCGAGGGTCGCCCCTCCGAGGCTCGCTATCCCCATGGTGCGGCGGGTACGACGGCCTTCGCCGTCCTCCCACTCCCAGAAGTCGCGGCGGGTCTTGAGGACCCGGTCGGTGATCATGTCCATCGCGGTGTCGAGGTCGAGGTCCTCCCACTCCGTGGCGTAGGGCCGGCGGTAGCGGACCTTCGTCTCGCGGGTGGAGGAGGTCACCAGCTGGGTGCTGGCGCTGCCCTTGGGGCACAGCCGGCCGCGGGAGATCGGGCTGGCCGGGTCCCCCTCGATCTGCACGACCTTCTCGTCCTTGACGAACACCTTCTGCGCGCAACCGACGGCGCAGTACGGGCACACCGAGGTGGCCACCCGGTCGGCGGTGGACGTGCGCGGCTGCAGGCTCTTGCTCTGCGAGGACATCGCCGCCGCGCCGCGGCCCAGCTTGTCGGGTCCCCGCAGCTGGCGCACCAACGGCCACAGCTCGAGGAACGCCTTGGCACCCACGGTCCGACCACCTCCGCTAGACACGGCTCGTCCAGCCGGACGACGTGTCCCGGGTTGCCCGATCCCCGGCGTCCAAACCTGGCGCACACTGTAGAGGGCCACACTCTAGGGTGTCCACGGAGGCGTTTCTCGTCTGGTGACGGGCGCGGTCCTCAAAACCGTAGTGGCCGAGCATCTCGGTCAGGCGGGTTCGATTCCCGTCCGCCTCCGCCATCCACACCCACACCCACACCACCCACAGTCGAGGACCTCCGTGCGCGACGCCCCTGACGGCAAGGCGCTCAGCGACGTCGACCCCCGGCGCCGTACGCCACGCACCGACGCCGTGCTCGCCGACCCGCGCGTGGTCGACGCCGTCGAGCGCCTCGGACGCAACCTGGTGAAGGCAGCGGTCGACGCCGCGCTGACCGCCTGCCGCCGCGGCGAGGTGGCCCCCGAGCAGGTCGTGACGGCGACGCTCGCAGGGCTGCCGCCGACCGCGTCCTCGCTGCGCGCGGTCGTCAACGCCACCGGTGTCGTGGTGCACACCAACCTGGGTCGGGCGCCGCTCTCGGACGCCGCGGTGGAGGCCGTCCGGGTCGCGGCCGGGGCCACCGACGTGGAGCTCGACCTGGCCAGCGGCCGGCGCGGGTCCCGCGGCGCAGGGACACTGACCGCGTTGGCCGCCGCGGTCCCCGAGGCGGGTGGCGTGCACGTGGTCAACAACGGGGCGGCCGCGCTGGCACTGGTCACCTGCGCCCTCGCCCCGGGACGCGAGGTGGTGGTCGCCCGCGGCGAGATGGTGGAGATCGGCGACGGCTTCCGCATCCCCGAGCTGCTCGAGTCGGTGGGGGCGCGACTGCGGGAGGTCGGCACCACGAACAGGGTGCGGCTCGGGGACTACCGCGACGCGGTGAGCCCCTCCACCGCCTTCGTGCTCAAGGTGCACCCCTCGAACTTCCGGGTGGAGGGGTTCACCTCCTCGGTGCCCGTCGCGGAGCTGGCGACGCTGGACGTCCCCGTCGTCGCGGACATCGGCTCGGGACTGCTGCGGCCGCACCGCAGGCTGCCCGACGAGCCGGATGCGGCAACCGCGCTGCGGGAAGGAGCCGACCTGGTCACCGCGTCCGGCGACAAGCTGCTGGGGGGTCCGCAGTGCGGGCTCCTGCTCGGCGAGCAGGACCTGGTCACCCGACTGCGCCGCCACCCCTTCGCCCGAGCGCTGCGCGTGGACAAGCTGACGCTGGCCGCGCTGGAGGCCACGCTGACCGGACCGGTGCCGCCGGTGGCCGCGTCCCTGGACCGCTCGGCCGGCGACCTCCTCGCCCGGGCGGAGCGGCTCGCCGCCGCCATCGGGCAGGACCTGGCCTCGGCGGTGCGCTCCCGGGCGGCGGTCGGCGGCGGCGGCGCGCCGGGGGTGGTGCTCGACAGCGCCGCGGTGGCGCTGCCGGTGTCGCTGGCGACACCGCTGCGGCTGGGACCGCTGCCCGTGGTGGGTCACGTGGCGGACGGCCGACTGCTGCTGGACCTCATCGCCGTCCCGGAGACCCTGGACGACGAGGTGGCTGCCGCCGTGCTCCGCGCCGCGTCGGCGCGCGGAGCCGGCCCGTCGCCGGACTCCCAGCCGTCAGGGGCCTGAGGTGCACGTCGTCGCCACTGCCGGGCACGTCGACCACGGCAAGTCCACCCTGGTGCGCGCGCTCACCGGCAGCGACCCGGACCGCCTCGCGGAGGAGAAGCGACGCGGGCTGTCCATCCGGCTCGGGTACTGCTGGACCTCCCTGCCCGGCGTGGGCGACGTCGCGTTCGTCGACGTGCCGGGGCACGAGCGCTTCCTCAGCACCACCCTGGCCGGGGTGGGACCGGTGCCCGCGGTGATGTTCGTGGTCGCGGCCGACGACCCCTGGATGCCGCAGGCCGCCGAGCACCTCGCCGCCCTCGACGCGCTCGGGGTGGGCTCCGGCGTGCTGGTGGTGACGCGCTGCGACCTGGCCGACCCGTCGACCATGGTCACGCGAGCCCGCGGCGAGCTGGCGCGGACCTCGCTGCGCGACCTCCCGACGCTGACCGTGAGCGGGCGGACCGGGCAGGGGCTCGACGAGCTGCGCGCCGCGCTCGCGCGGGTGCTGGGTGCGCTGCCTGCACCGGACCCGGCCGCGGACGTCCGGCTCTGGGTGGACCGGCGCTTCCACATCCGGGGCGCCGGCACCGTGGTGACCGGGACGCTGCCGGCCGGCACCATCCACACCGGGGACACGCTGGCCGTGGATGCGGCCCGTGTGCGGGTGCGTGGCATCGAGTCCCTGGGCCGGACGGCGCCGTCGGTCAGCGGCGTCGCCCGGGTCGCGCTGGACCTCGGCGGCAAGGCACCGGACGTCCTCGAGGCCGGCAGCGTGCTGGTGACGCCGGAGGCCTTCGACCAGGTCGACCTCGTCGACGTACGCCTGTCCGGGGACGAGCCGGTGCCGCAGCGTCCGGTCCTGCACATCGGGTCCTCGGCGACGGGCGTGCACGCGCGGCCACTGGGCGAGCGCCTGGTGCGGCTGCGGCTGGAGCGCCCGCTTCCGCTGCGCATCGGGGACCGGGCGATCCTGCGGGACCCCGGGAGCAGGGTCATGTGGGGGGTGCACGTCCTCGACCCGGACCCTCCGCCGCTGCGTCGCCGGGGGGCCGCCGGCGCCCAGGCGGCCCGGCTCGCCACCAGCACGGGGACGCTCGCCGACGAGGTCGCCCGTCGAGGGGTCGTACGACGGTCGAGGTTGCGCCGGCTCGGGGCCCGCGACGAGGGCCTGCCCGCGGGGGTGCTCACGGTCGGCGACTGGCTGGTGTCGGCCGAGCGCGCCAGCGAGCTGCGGCGACGTCTGGCCGAGCTGGTGGCGAGCCGGCGCGGTGACGCGCGGCCCGGCGTCGCGGTCGGGGAGGCGCTGCAGGCACTGCGCCTGGACGACCGCGACCTGTTGGGCGCCCTGCTCGGCGCCGACCTGCGGCTCGACCGGGGCCGGGTCGTCCCGGACCAGGGCGGCGACCTGCCGCCCGCCCTGGCACGTGCCCTCGACGGGATCCGCGCGGACCTGGCCGACGCGCCGTTCGCAGCGCCGGACGGGGAGCGTCTCAGCCAGCTCGGGGTGGACGCCCGGGGGCTCGCCGCGCTCTCCCGGGCCGGTCACCTGCTGCGCCTGGAGCCGGCGGTGGTGCTGTTGCCGGGTGCGGACGACGAAGCGGCCGAGCGGCTGCGCCGGCTGCCGCAGCCGTTCACCGTCAGCCAGGCCCGCCAGGCGCTCGGGTCCTCGCGGCGCGTCGTGCTGCCGCTGCTCGCGCACCTCGACCGCACGGGGCGGACCCGCCGCGGGCTCGACGACCGCCGGTCCGTCGTCGACGCCTGAGGCGCGATGACGCCACCGGTGCGCCCGGCGTCCAGGAAGTGACCCGACGCACTGTGTGAGACCACGGGCGCTGGGTAAAGAGACAGTGAGGGTGGGCATCGGTCGCCTGCGGCCGCCACCCGTTCCGTCTGCTTGCTGTAGACCCCCGGCAGGTGCGTCACCAGCCCGCTGCCCCAGGCCGCGAGCGACACACTGTGAAGCTGTGTGAGTCACTTGAGCACCTCTCCCTCCACCCAGACCCGGCCCGATGCCGACGTCCCCCTCCTCCACCGGCAGGCGCACGAGCCGTCCGGTCGCCGTCTCGGACCTGCCTCCGGTCACACCGCCAGCCAGGTCGCGCGGGCGGAGCGGACGTTCGAGCTGCTCACCGAGGCCGCCGGCAGCCCACCGGCCGAGCGGCAGCATCTGCTCGACGAGGTGGTCACCATGAACATGAGCGTGGCCACGGCCATCGCCGCGCGGTACCGCACCCGCGGCATCGCCAGCGAGGACCTCCAGCAGGTCGCCTACCTGGCCCTGGTCAAGGCCGCGCACGGGTACGACCCGACGGTCGGGCACGACTTCCTCTCCTACGCCGTGCCGACCATCCGCGGCGAGATCAAGCGCCACTTCCGCGACCTCGGCTGGATGGTGCGCCCACCCCGCAGGATCCAAGAGCTGCAGGCACGCATCACCACGGCGGATGCCGAGCTGTCCCAGAGCCTCGGCCGGTCACCCCGGCCGTCCGAGATCGCCCGGCACCTCGACGAGGGGCTGGAGGACGTCAACGAGGCGCTCGCCACGGTCGGCTGCTTCCTGCCGAGCTCGTTGGACCGGCCCGCGGGTGAGAGCGGGACCATGACGATCAGCGACCTGCTCGGCAGCGAGGACCCGGGACAAGGAGCTGTGGAGGCGCGGACCATGCTCGCGCCCGTCGTACGCCAGCTGTGCGAGCGCGACCGCCGCATCCTGCTGCTCCGGTTCTTCCGCGGGCTGACGCAGCAGGAGATCGCGGAGGACATCGGCGTCACGCAGATGCAGGTGTCCCGGCTGCTCACCCGCATCATGGGCGACCTGCGACGCGGACTCGAGGACTCGCAGCCCGACGCCCCGCTGCCTGGGTGAGAGCCGGCCCGGTCGCTCGGCCCCGGGCATGACAGCTCGGCTCGCGGGGTACTCCCCGGAGTTGTCGTTGAGGAGGACCGATGAAGCTGCCCGAGGCACGGGGACCGCTCAGCGCCCAGGTGATCGAGCTGCTCGAGGCGGAGCCGGGAGGCGGGCGTTCCGCGCCTCACCCGGACGCCGGGGCGGACGCGCTCGCCGACGAGGACTTCCACCTGGCGCTGTGGATGCTCTACGAGCTGCACTACCGCGGGTTCGAGGACGTGCCTGACCACGAGTGGGACCCTGCCCTGGTAGCACTGCGCGTGGAGTTGGAGGGCCGGTTCGAAGCCGAGCTGCGCGTGGGCACCGCGGACTTCGTGCGCGACGCGCTGGGGTCCTCCGACGACCTGGTGGAACAGATCCGGGCGGTGATCGACGCGGTCGAGGGGCCCAGTCTCGCCCGCTACCTCCAACGGGAGGCCACCCGGGCGGAGGTCCTCGACTTCTTGATGCAGCGCAGCCTCTACCACCTCAAGGAGTCCGACCCGCACGCCTTCGTCGTGCCCCGGATCGACGGGCGGGCCAAGGTGGCACTCGCCGAGCTGCAGTACGACGAGTACGGCGGGGGCCGCCCGGACCGACTGCACTCCCAGCTGTACGCCGACGCGCTGGAGGCCTGCGGGTTCGACCACCGTTACGGCGCGTACGTCGACCAGGTCCCCGGGCACACCCTGGCCGTGAACAACGTGATGTCCCTGTTCGGCCTGAACCGACGGTTGCGGGGAGCCGCCCTCGGCCATCTCGCGGCGTTCGAGTCGACGAGCTCGGTGCCCTGTCGGCGGATCGCCGGGGGGGTCGAGCGGGTCGGGCTCCCCGACGTGGTGGCGGCCTACTTCCACGAGCACGTCGAGGCGGACTCGGTGCACGAGCAGGTGGCACTGCGCGACATCTGCGGCGGCTTGGTGGCCGACAATCCGGCTCTGCGCGACGACGTGCTGTTCGGGGTCGCTGCCTGCCTGTACCTCGACGTGCTCGCAGCCCGCGCCCTGCTCGGGACCTGGGAACGAGACCGCCTGCGCGACGACGTCGACGAGCAGGTCGCGTGAGGGGCGGAGAGCAGTGGCGGGCCATCTCACGGACCGGTGAGGACGTGGCGCTCGAGCCCTGCGGCGACGGCCCGGTGCTGGCGCGGCACGCGGACGCCGTCATCGACCCCGACGGGGTCGCACACCCGGTCACCAGGCCGGTGGTGGCGCTGTGTGCCTGCGGCAAGTCGCAGCGCCGCCCGTGGTGCGACAGCACGCACAAGTCGATCCCTCAGGCTGCACCGGCTCGCTAGGTCAGGCCCCGCCCCCACGGGCGACGAGCACCAGCACCCCCCGCTCACCGTGCTCTCGTACCTCGACGACCTGCAGCGCCTGTCCGGGCGCGTCGAGCAGACGGGACCGCACCGCCTCGGCCTGCGCCGTGGTGCCCAGCTGGATCAGCAGCCAGCCAGGAGCGCCCAGGTGCCGCGCCGCCACGTCCACACACGACCAGGCGATGTCCATGCCGTCCACGCCACCGTCGATTGCCGTCCGGGGGTCGTCGGGGAAGCGCCCGACGTCGTCACTGGGCACCCAGGGTGGGTCGGCGATGACGCCGACGAACCGCTCGTCCGCGGCGAGCACCTCGTCCACCCGGCCCTGACGGACGTCGGTGTCCCGGTCGGGGCGGGCTCGCCGGGCATTCCTGCGGGCATAGCCGCACGCCGTCGGGTCCAGGTCGACGAGCACCAGGTCGCGGGCCGTCCCCGCGACCGCGGCCAGCCCGATGTGACCGACGCCGGCGCACAGCTCGAGCACCGCGCCGGGAGGTGACTGCTGCAACAGCTCCTCGGCCCAGGACGACTGCGCGACCGTCCACTCCCTGGGCACGATCACCCGGTCGTCGAACTCGATGAGGAGGCCACCGAACTCCAGCTGTCGGGGCGTCGCGTCGTTCATGGGAGCGTGGGTTACCCGGGGTTGCCACCCTCCATGCCCCAGCCGGCGCACAGGCGTTCCGGGCACCCCCTCGCACCCGGGACGCGAGTCGGCGGGTGCCGGGCGCCGTGGTGGCGCCGGCACCCGCCGACTCGTCGTTCATCCGTTCAGTTGTGCTGGGTCGTGCTGGGTCGTGCCCGGGGGGTCAGGAGGGGGTGGCGTCGTCCTTGACCGACCGAGCCGAGGACTGACCCTCCGCCTTGACGGTCTGCACCGAGTCCTGCGCGGTCGCCCGCACCGACTCCGCGGACTCCACCGCGGACTCCTTCAGCTCCCCACCGATGTCCTGGGCCACCGACTTCGCCTGGTCCAGCACCGGCTGCCCATGCTCCTTGGCAGCCTCCACCGCCTGAGCAGCCAACCGGGCCTCCTTCTCACTGGCCGGCAACAACGCCGAGAGCAGCATCCCCGCCCCGAACGCCACCACCCCAGCAGCCAACGGATTGCCCTGCGCGCGCGCACCCAACGAGTCCACCGCACCCGACGCACCCGCCGACACCGACCCCGACAGGTCCGAGGCCCGCTCCGAGACCGACCCCGACACCGACGCCGCCAACCCCGAAGCCCGCTCCCCCACACCCGGACCCGACGACCCATAACCGGAACCGGAACCGGAGCCGGAGCCGGAGCCGGGCAGCCGGTCCCGCACCGCACCCAGATCCGGGGAAGCACCCATCACCTTCGACCGCACCGAGTCCTTCCACGACGACACCCGACCCCGCGCCGCCTCCTTACGCCGATCCACCACCCGAGCCGGCGACACCTTGTCGGTCAGCTCATCGATGTCCCGCGACAAACTCGCCCGCGTCGCCTCGATGTCAGCAGGCGTCGTCGACGCCCCCGACACCCCACCCGAGGTGGTACCCGTGCTCAACTCTTCAGAGTTCTGGCCCATTGCGCATCCTCCTTCAACGTCTGCTTCGTGGTCTCCATCGGCGGCGACGCCGCCTTGATGTTCTTCCGGCCCACCGACGCCAACACAGCCGCCACCAGACCCCACAACAACGCCACGACCAACGCCGCCAGCTCCACCGGCATCCAGTTGTCCAACAGATACACCAACGCCAACGACACGAAGAACAACAAGAAGAAGCCAGCCACCCCCGCACCAGCCAACATCCCCGCGCCCTTACCCAGCCGCGAGACCTCCTGCTTCGCCTCCGCCTTCGCCAGATCCAGCTCCTGACGCACCAACGTCGTCATATCCGCACTGATATCCGCGACGATCTCACCGATCGACCGCGTCTGCGTCGACGACTGCGCAACCGGCTCCGGCTCGAACGCCGACGAACCACCCCCCTCGAAACCACCCGCAGCCGTGCTCACG
>DASQDP010000045.1:0-26268 GCA_035634095.1 Nocardioidaceae bacterium
GCCCTGGGCTTCGGCTTCCCGGGCGTCCGGGTCGACGGGAACGACGTGCTGGCGTCGTACGCCGTGGCGCAGGCGGCCCTGCAGCGCGCCCGCGACGGGCAGGGGCCGACGCTCGTCGAGGCCTACACGTACCGGATGGGCGCGCACACCACCACCGACGACCCCACGCGCTACCGGCTCGACGAGGACCTCGAGACGTGGAAGCTGAAGGACCCCATCCAGCGCGTCAAGGCGTACCTCACCCGCAACGGCCTCGCGGAGCCGAGCTTCTTCGAGGCCCTCGACGCCGAGGCGGACGAGCTCGGCGAGCACCTGCGCGCCGGCTGCCGGGCACTGCCGGAGCCGGACCCGCTCGACGTCTTCGACCACGTGTACGCCGAGCAGACCGCCGAGCTCGCGGAGCAGAAAGCCGGCTTCGCGGCGTACCTGGACTCCTTCGAGCCGGAGCAGGGGGCGCTGCGATGAGCACCATCACCCTGGCGAAGGGGCTCAACGCCGGGCTGCGCAAAGCCATGGAGGACGACCCCAAGGTCCTCGTGATGGGCGAGGACGTCGGCACGCTCGGCGGGGTCTTCCGGATCACCGACGGCCTGCAGAAGGACTTCGGCGAGGACCGGGTCATCGACTCGCCGCTCGCCGAGTCCGGGATCATCGGCACCGCGGTCGGCATGGCGATGCGGGGCTACCGGCCGGTGTGCGAGATCCAGTTCGACGGCTTCGTCTACCCGGCCTACGACCAGATCGTCAGCCAGGTGGCGAAGATCCACTTCCGCAGCCAGGGCAGGGTGCGGATGCCACTGGTGATCCGCATCCCGTTCGGCGGCGGGATCGGGGCCGTGGAGCACCACAGCGAGAGCCCGGAGGCGCAGTTCGCACACACCCCCGGCCTGAAGGTGGTGGCCTGCTCCAACCCGGTGGACGGCTACTGGATGATCCAGCAGGCCATCGCCTGCGACGACCCGGTCATCTTCTTCGAGCCCAAGCGTCAGTACCACGGCGACAAGGCCCAGCTGGACGAGCGCGACACGCTGGAGACCGTGCAGCCGCTGTTCACCTCGCGGGTGGTGCGCTCCGGCTCCGACCTCACGCTGCTCGCCTACGGCCCGATGGTGAAGACCTGCCTGGCCGCTGCGGAGGCCGCGGCGACCGAGGGACGCAGCATCGAGGTCGTCGACCTCCGGACCCTCTCGCCCCTGGACCTGGCACCCGTGTTCGACTCGGTCCGCAGGACGGGCCGCGCGGTCGTCGCGCACGAGGCGCACGTCAACCTCGGGATGGGCGCGGAGGTGGCGGCGCGGATCAGCGAGCAGTGCTTCTACTCCCTCGAGTCGCCGGTGCTGCGGGTGGGCGGCTTCGACACGCCGTACCCGCCGAGCCGCGTCGAGGAGCAGTGGCTGCCGGACCTGGACCGCGTGCTCGATGCGGTCGACCGCGCGTCGGCGTGGTGAGTCGTGCCGGGCGACAGCCGACCGCCGCTGGGCACGGAACAGTTGAGCGAGAAGGGAAGGACCCCCCACCGTGGCTGACTACAAGCTGCCCGACGTGGGCGAAGGGCTGACCGAGGCGGAGATCGTCTCCTGGAAGGTCCGTCCCGGCGACGTCGTGAAGGTCAACGACATCGTCGTGGAGATCGAGACGGCCAAGTCACTGGTTGAGCTGCCCTCGCCGTACGCCGGGACCGTGCAGGCGCTGCACGTGCCCGAGGGCGAGACGGTCGAGGTCGGCACGCCGATCATCACCATCGCCGAGGGCGGCCTGGCAGAGGGCGGGGCCGGTCCGGTCCCGGCGCAGGAAGCGGCTGGCGAGCCGGCCGGGATCGACCTGTCCAACCCGGCCGCCACCGGAGGCGGGGAGAACCAGACGCTGGTCGGCTACGGACCCCGGGCAACGTCCGGCAGGCGCCGGGCGCGACGTGGCGGTGCCCGCCCGACGACCCAGGCGGGAGCCGCCGCCCAGCAGCAGCTGCACGGGGCGTTCGGGACAGCTCCGGTGGACGCGCCGGAGGTTCTGGTGGCCGCCGCTCCGGACGCGCCGGTGACCGACGTGCCGGAGGTTCCGGCGACCGCCCCCCGCGCCCTGGCGAAGCCGCCGGTGCGCAAGCTGGCCAAGGACCTGGGTGTGGACCTGGGCTCGCTGGCGCCGTCGGGTCCGGACGGCACCGTCACCCGTGACGATGTGGAGCGTGCGGCCGGGCGCGGAAGTGGGACGACCGACCTGGACCACGGAGGCGGCGGCAGCGCCGTGCCGACCGGCCGCGGCTCGGACGGCGAGCGGCGAGAGCCGGTCAAGGGCGTTCGCAGGGCGATGGCTCGGGCGATGGTGGAGTCGGCGTTCACCGCTCCGCACGTCACCGTGTGGGTCACCGTCGACGTCACCCGCACCACGAAGCTGGTTTCCCGGCTCGAGTCGCACCCGGCCTTCCGCGACGTGCGGGTCTCGCCCTTGCTCGTCGTCGCCAAGGCTGTCTGCCTGGCCGTACGCCGGACCCCGCAGGCGAACGCGGCCTGGGACGACGCAGCCCAGGAGGTGGTGCTGAAGTCCTCGGTGAACCTCGGCATCGCCGCCGCCACCCCCCGCGGGCTGGTCGTCCCCCACGTGAAGGGCGCCGACTCGCTGTCGCTGGTCGAGCTGGCGGCAGCGCTCACCGACCTCACTCGCACGGCACGTGAAGGCCGCACCCAGCCGGCGCAGATGAGCGGCGGGTCGTTCACCATCACCAACGTCGGGGTGTTCGGGGTGGACGCCGGGACCCCCATCATCAACCCGGGGGAGTCGGCGATCCTGTGCTTCGGTGCGGTGCGCAAGCGGCCCTGGGTGCACAAGGGCCGGGTACGGGTCCGCGACGTGACCACCCTGGCGCTGTCCTTCGACCACCGGGTCCTCGACGGCGAGCAGGGCTCGCGCTTCCTGACCGACGTGGCCTCCGTGCTGGAGGACCCGGCGAGCGCGCTGCTGTTCTAGGGGCGGACGCCTGCACCGGCGTGCAGACCTGCGCTTTACGCTGGGGAAGATGATCGAGGACCCCCAGCCGGCGCCGCCGTCAGCGGCCCGGCGCGCGTACGACTTCGCGAAATGGGCCATCCTCAGCGGCGTCTACCCGGGTGGGTCGCTTCTCACGGAGGGCGGGCTGGCCCGCGAGCTCGGCCTGAGCCGCACGCCGGTGCGCGAGGCCCTGCTGAGGCTCGAGGTCGAGGGACTCGTGACCATGCACCCGCGCCGGGGTGCGGTCGTCACCACCTTCTCGCTGCACGAGGTCGAGGACATCCTCGAGGCGCGGGTCCTGGTCGAGAACCACACCGCGCGGCGCTCGTTCGCCCACCGGGAGCGCCTGCTTCCCGCGGTGGAGTCGGCCCACGAGGTGATGCAGCGAACCATGCGCGAGCACGACACCGCCGCGTTCACGACGGCAGACCGGCTCTTCCACGAGCTGATCGTGGACGCCGCGGAGAACGCCGTGCTGTCCTCGGTCTACCGCACGCTCCGCGAGCGTCAGACCCTCTTCACCTCGGTCATCGTCCGCGGCCGGGTGGACCGGATGCAGGCCGCCCTCGACGAGCACTCGCGGATCCTCGAGGCACTGCGGGGGGACGACGAAGACGTCTTCTGCACCGCGGTCAACGAGCATCTGCAGTGGTCGATCGCACTGGCCCGAGAGTCGCGGTGAGCGACGACGGCCATCGGCTCGGAGGCCCTCGTGCCGTGGCCGTGCTGGGCACGGCCGTGGCGGTGTACTTCCTGGCCATCTTCCACCGCTCCTCACTGGGCGTCGCCGGCCTGGTGGCGGCCGAGCGCTTCCAGGTCAGCGCCTCGCAGCTCTCGTCGTTCACCGTGCTGCAGCTGCTGGTGTACGCCGCCATGCAGGTCCCGGTCGGGGTGCTCCTCGACCGGTTCGGGCCTCAGCGCCTGATCGTCGCCGGTGCCGTCTTCATGACCGCGGCGCAGCTCGGCTTCGCGTTCACTGGGACGTACGCCGGCGCGCTTGCCGCCCGCATCTTCGTCGGCATGGGCGACGCCATGGTGTTCATCAGCGTCCTGCGCCTCATCGCGTCCTGGTTCCCTCCGATGCGGAGCCCGTTGCTGACCGCTTTCACCTCGACGATCGGGCAGGTCGGCGCGCTGGTCGCTGCCATTCCACTCTCACGCGCGCTGGCGTCGTACGGCTGGACGCCGACGTTCGCGGCGAGCGCCTCCGTCGGCGTGGTCCTGGGGGTGCTCACCGTCCTGGTGGTGCGCGACGTGCCGCCCGGCGCACCGCCGTCCCGGTCGACGAAAGACGTTCGCACGGTGGGCCGCGACCTCCGGCTCGCCTGGCAGGACCCCGGCACGAGGCTGGGTCTGTGGTCCCACTTCACGTGCCAGTTCGCCGCCACCGTCATGGGCCTGCTGTGGGGCTACCCGTTCTTCGTCGACGCGGAGCACCGCAGCCCCACCGAGGCCGGGGCGCTGCTCTCGCTGCTGGTCGGTGTCTTCGTGGTGGGGGGCCCAGCAGTCGGCGGCTACATCACCCGCCATCCCTGGCAGCGGTCCTCCGTGGTGCTCGGCATCGTGGCAGCCATGGCGGTGACCTGGGCGGTGGTCCTGCTGCTGCCCGGGGACACACCGCTGTGGCTGCTCGCTGTGCTGGTCGTCGTCACCGGGCTGGGCGGCCCGGGCTCGATGATCGGCTTCGACGTGGCACGGACGTTCGCGCCGGCGTCGCGGCTGGGGCAGGCCAGCGGCATCGTCAATGTCGGCGGCTTCGTCGCTTCCCTGCTGACCGTGCTCAGCATCGGTGTCGTGCTGGACGTCTTGACGCCCGGGCGTTCGACCGACTACAGCCCCGAGGCCTACCACTGGGCGCTGAGCGTCCAGTACGTGTTCTGGATCGTCGGGGGCATCCAGGTGTACCGGTTCCGGTACCGGGCCCGGGTGCACCTGTCGGACACCCAACCGGACCGGTTCCGGTCCATGAGCGGGCTCGACGAGTACCCGGTGCCCCGCTCAACGCCCTCCTGGTCGCCGTCGGCGAGGGCGCGGGGCCCTCGGCACCGCCACCGATGAGCCGGCGGTGGAGAGAGGGCGCAGGTCGGTTCGCCGCAGCGTCCTCGCGGAGTCGGTGACCGACCTCGACGGACATCGTCAGGGTGCACACGCAGCAGCGCCACCGCCCCGACGGCCGAGGCGGTGACGCGACAAGCAGTGCTGTGACGCTACGAGCAGCGGTCAGCGGGCGCCGTGGCGCCCGGTGGGGCCGCTGCGTCCGGAGCGCTGGGCCCGGATCTGCTCGACGGCCTGCTTGATGCGACGCTGGTTCTCCGGCTTCTTGGCCTCGGTGTAGATCCTGCGGGCGATACCGATGGCGACTGCGCCTCTCATGAGCTTCATGCCTCCTGTGTACCCAGCATCCCGAGCCCTACGCCGTCCAGTTGGCGGGCATGCCGCGCCGGCGGACGACGTGTCGGTCACGACAAGCACACTCCCAGCAGCCACCGACAGCCCCTGCCAACCGTCGAGACCGCATCCGAACAAACCCTCGAAAGCGGCTCAGCCGGAGGACAGCTCCTTCTCCATCATCGACACCCGGTGCTCGTCGTCGCCGAGTCGGCCCACCTCGACGTACCCCCGCTGGGCGTGGAAGGCCAGCGACGCGTCGTTGCGCGGGACCAGGTTCACCTCGAGGCACAGCCGGCGGTACGGCGCCGCCACCCGCTCCACCTCGTCGTACACGAACCCGCCCAGGCCGCGGCGGCGGTAGTCCTCGTGCAGCACGATCCGGTCCAGGTAGTAGAAGCGGCGATGCCGCGCGCTGAACCACTGGTAGTTCTCGGAGTCGTACGCCGCCTGCGCCGTGAACGTCACCACGAAGCCGCCGAACACACCGTCCAGATCCAGGACGTCGAACCGGTCGGCCAGCGCCTGCAGCTCGTGCAGGCGCGTCTCGTCCATCGGCGCCAGGCTCCTGACGTTGGCCTCGTTGAGCGCGAGGACATCGGCGACATCGGTCTCGCGCAGGGGTCGCAGGTCGGGCACGGTCGACACTGTAGGCGTGTGAGGCGCCGCGCGAGTGGCGTACGGCGACTCCCGCCCCGACGTCAGACGACCATCGACCCCGCCGCGGCGACGATGTGTCCGGCCAGCACCGTCGGCGCCTCGTCGACGCTCAGGTGGCCCACGCCCGGCACCACCACGAGCTCGGCCCCGAGGCGTTCCCGGACGAGCGGATCCAACCGGTGCGGTGGGAAGAAGCAGTCCTCCGCACCGGTGATGACGCTGGTCGACGCCGGCCGCCAGGCCTCGGTCGCCCATCGCGGCGCCGGCCCCGGTGCGCCGGTGGTCCGGGTGTGGCGGGCCACGAGCGTCATCCACTCGACCTGGTCGTCAGCCGGGTCGTGGCCCGAGGCGCTCATCAGCCGCAGCACCGCCCGGGACCGCCGCTGGGTGGGCCGGAGCAGCCAGGGCAGGGCGACACGCAGCAGCCGCCCCGTCACGGCGACGCGGCCGAGCCCTGCCGGATCCACGAGCACCGCGCCCGTCACCGAGCTCGGGTCCGTGCACAGGGCGACGTGCGCTCCGCGTGAGTGGCCCACCAGGACGACGGGGCCACGACCCACCGCCGCGAGGACCTCGGACAGCCATCCGGTGTCGGTGTCACCCCCACGGGGACGGTTGGCGGTGCTCAGTCCGGGCTGCCCCGGGAGGTCCACGGCGAGGACGCGGCACCGTGCCGCCATCGCTGTGAGCAGCGGCAGTCCTGTTGCGGCGTTGAAGCTGGTGCCGGGCAGGTACACCAGGGTCAAGGGACCGGAGCCGGCGCTCACCAGGTGCACGGGGCCGACGCTGGTCGAGATCGACGTCGTCTCGTGCGGCGTGGCCCAGGCCTCGAGGCGGGACGTGCACCAGTCCCGCACACGCTCGCGGCCTTGGGGGGTCCGGTAGAGCGACGCCATCAGTCGCGGACCCGACGGCTCTCCGGGTCGTACGGCGCGCGCAGCCCGACCGAGATCGGGTGCACCGAGCCGCCGACGTTCACGGCGTAGTCACCCGAGGTGACCCAGTCCCGCGTCGTGGCACCTGCCGGCTCCGCGACGTACGCGAGCCCGACGCAGGCGCCCAGCGTCTCGCCCCAACCGGCGCTGGTCACCTGCCCGACCGCCACCCCGTTTCGGAGCACCAGCTCACCGCCCCACAGCATCGGCTCGGGGTCCGCGACCACCAGCGAGGCCAGGCGACGTCGGGGCCCCGACGAGCGGGCCTCCTCGAGCGCCGCTCGTCCCAGGAAGTCGATGTCGGTGCCCAGCTTGCAGGCGAAGAGGAGGCCGGCGTCGACGGGCCCGACGTCGGGCGTGAGCTCGCGTCCGAAAGCGCGGTACCCCTTCTCGAGCCGCAACGACTCGATGGTGTAGTACCCGGCATCCACCAGCCCCCGGTCGGCTCCGGCGCGCACCAGCTCGCCGTACACGCCGACAGCGACCTCGGTCGGGACGTAGAGCTCCCAGCCGAGCTCGCCCACGTAGGTGATCCGGGTGGCCCGCACCGTCGCATAGCCGATCCCCACCTCGCGGGAGGTCCCGAAGGGGAACTGCTCGAAGGCGCCGTCGGACACGGCGTTCAGCAGCTCCTGCGAGCGCGGTCCCATGACCCCGAGCACGGCGTACGCCGACGTCACGTCCACGACACGGGTGTCGTGCCCCCGCGGCACGTGCCTGCGGATCCAGTCCAGGTCGCGGATGGTGGTGGCCGAGCTGCTGACCAGCAGGTACTGGTCGGCAGCCAGTCGGGTGACGGTGAGGTCGGCCTCGTAGGTGCCGCGGCGGTTCAGCAGGCCGGTGTAGACGACGGTGCCGACCTCCCCCCCGACGTCGTTGCTGCACAGCCACTGCAGGGTCGCCTCGGCGTCGCGTCCCGCGACCAGGTACTTGGAGAACGACGTCTGGTCGAACACCGCGACGCTGCTGCGGGTCGCGCGCTGCTCCGCTGCAGACCAGGGCAGCCACGCCGGCTTGTCCCAGGCGTAGTCGAGCACGGGCTGCACGCCCGCCGGCGCGAAGACGTTCGGGCGCTCCCAGCCCATCCGCGAGCCGAAGCAGGCACCGGCACGAGCCAGCCGCTCGTGCAGCGGCGAGGTGCGCAGCGGCCGGGCGCTCTCCAGCTCGCGGTTGGCGTAGGGCACCGCGTAGTGCAGGCCGAGCACCTCCACGACCCGCTCGCGCAGCCAGCGCTGGTTGCCGTGGAACGGCGCGAACCGGCGGATGTCCACGGCCACCAGGTCGCTGGTCGGCTCTCCCTCCACCACCCACTCCGCGAGTGCCCGGCCGGCGCCGCCCGCCGACGCGATGCCGACCGAGTTAAACCCGGCGCCGACGAAGAACCCGCGCAGCTCCGGCGCCTCGCCCATCAGGAACTGGTTGTCCGGCGTGAAGCTCTCCGGTCCGTTGTAGAACTTCCGGATGCCCGTCTCGTGCAGCGCCGGGACCCGCAGCAGCGCCTGCTCCATCAGCACCGAGAAGTGCTCCCAGTCCTCGTCCAGCAGCTGGAACTCGAACGGGTGCGGGATCCGGTCCGGGGCCACCCACGGCTTGGCCTCCGGCTCGAAGCCGCCGACGACCAGGCCGCCGACCTCCTCCTTGAAGTAGGTCCAGCCATCGGGGTCCCGCAGGATCGGCAGGTCCGGTCGCATCCCCTCGAGCTGGTCGGTCACCACGTAGAAGTGCTCGGCGGAGTGCAGGGGCACGCTGACCCCGGCCATCGCGCCGACCTGCGCGGCCCACTGGCCGGCGCAGTTGACCACCACCTCGGCCTCGATGTCCCCGCGGTCGGTCCGCACGCCGGTCACCGCCCGTCCCGAGGGACGCTGCCCGGTCAGCACGTCCAGCACCCGGGTGCGCTCCAGCACCTGCACCCCTCGCATCCGCGCGCCCTTCGCCAGCGCGGAGGTGAGGTCGGTCGGGTTCGCCCGGCCGTCCCCGGGCAGCCAGATGGCGCCGACCAGATCGTCGACGGCCATCACCGGCCACCGCTCCAGCGCCTCCGAGGGAGTCAGCATGGAGCACTCCAGGCCGAACGCCTCCGCGGTGGCCGCCGTACGTCGCAGCTGGGTCAGCCGGTCCGGTGTGCGCGCCACGATCACGCCGCCGCACTGGCGGTAGCCGGCGGACAGCCCGGTCTCCTCCTCGAGCCGCGCGTAGAGCTCTCCGCTGTACTGCACCAGCCGGGTGCCGCTCTCCGACGCGCGCAGCTGGCCGACCAGCCCCGCCGCGTGCCAGGTCGTCCCGCAGGACAGCGTGCCCTGCTCGAGGAGCACCACGTCGGTCTCGCCCAGCGCGGCGAGGTGGTAGGCGGTGCTGGCGCCGATCACCCCGCCGCCGATCACCACCACTCGGGCGCGTGCGGGCAGCCCTGCTCGCGCCGCCGTGGGCTGCCCCGTGGGCCCCGCCGTGGTCTCAGTCGTCACCGGTGACCTCCTCCAGGAGCGTGTCGAAGCCGGCGCTGGTGAATCCCCGCGCCGCCTTCTCGAAACGTTCACGACCCCACTCGTCGAAGTCGAAGTCGAGACTGCTGGACGAGGCCTGGATGGCGCCCCACAGCGCCCAGCCGTACGCCGACACGAGTGCCTGCAGCCGTACTCGGGCGACCTTGCTGCGGCGGTGCCGACCGACGTACGCCGTGGTCAGCGCCTCCACCTGGTCGTCGTCGAGGTCGCACTCCGTGGCGGTGTTGCCGAGCTCGAAGAACGCGTCGTTGTTCCCGGAGTACTCGTAGTCGATGAGCCACAGCCGCTCGCCGTCGTCGACGAAGTTGCCGGCGAGGAGGTCGTTGTTGCAGGGCACGGTGGGCTCGGCCCGCACCGCCAGGGCAGCCGCCGCCCGGGAGAACGCGGCGTCGAACCGGTCGTAGCCGGCGAACAGCGGCCACCCGTGCTCGCGCATCGTGCGCAGGAAGCGGGCCCGCCGCTCGACCATGTCGAAGTCGCCGGTGAAGCGGGGGCCCCGGTGCAGCCGGCGCAGCGCGTCCGCCACCCTCTCCAGCACGCCCTCCTCGGCGAAGCTGGCGTTGTCGTAGGTCCTGCCCGGCAGGTACCCGATGACCAGCACCCCGAGATCGGGGAGGTAGTCGATCACCGGGGCGCCGACACCCGCCTGCGCAGCGGCGACGGTGTTGGCGTGCTCGGCGTCACGGTCGATGCCGAGCAGGCCGCCGTTCCCCCGGAAGCGGCGGACCACGTAGTCGCCGCCCGAGGGTCCGGAGGTGGTGACGCGCAGGTTCTGGTTGGTCAGGCCCCCGGTCAGCTCGACCACGGAGCGAGGGCGGCCGGCCAGCACCGGGATCCGGTCCAGCAGGTCGTCCAGGTCCTCGGCCGGGGCGCGCACGCGGGGCGTCGTCACTCGTCGAACGCGTTGACCACGGCCTCGTCGATGGTGTGCTTGGGGCCGGTGAACCAGTGCTTCGCCGACACCGACCACCAGACGGTCAGGATCGCCAGCGAACCGAGGGTCAGCACCGGCGCGTAGTTGACGAACTTCCACGAGAACCCGTCGCTGAACGGGACGCCGGCCGGGACGAAGGGAAGGATGAAGTAGACGGAGATGATCGCGATCTCGGCGACCGCGAGCAGGTTCATCCACTTGTACCTGGCGCCGTTGTTCCAGGCCCCTACCTCGAACGCGTCGCCGATCCGCCACCGCAGCCAGATCGGGACCAGGAACGCCAGGTACAGCCCGATCACGGCGACCGAGACGACGGCGTAGAACGCCACCGGCACGATGAGCGGCTCCTCGGGCGTGCCGATGTTCACCTCGACGAGCGCGGGCAGGCTGATCAGCACGCTCACGGCAGCGACGAGCATCACCGCGTTGGCCGGCACGTGCGCCCTGGACACCGTGGACCACAGCCGCGAGCCGGGGACGGCGCCGTCGCGGCTGAAGGCGAAGGTCATCCGGGAGGCGCTGGTCATGCAGGCGGTGGCGCAGAAGAACTGGCCCACCGCGGAGATCAGCAGCACCACACCGGCCAGGGTGCTGCCGAGCGAGGAGGTGAAGATGAACGCCACACCGCCGCCGCCCACGCCGGCGTTGTCCGGACTGCCGTCGGGCCCGTTCGGCACCGCGAACAGGAAGGCCAGCAGCAGCAGCCAGCCGCCGATGGCCGAGTAGAAGATCGACTGCCAGATGCCCTTGGCGGCAGCCATCGACGCCGTGGACGTCTCCTCGGAGAGGTGCGCCGAGGCGTCGAAGCCGGTGATCGTGTACTGCGTGAGCAGCAGTCCGAACGGCACGACCAGCAGCCAGTACGCCGGCGAGCTGTTGCTGCCGCCGTCGTACCCCGAGTTGTTGAACCGCTCGGTGAAGACGTAGCCGAGGCTCTGGTGGTTGTCGGGCACGAAGACCAGGATGAGGATGACCGCGGCGGCGCCCACGACGTGCCACCACACCGACACGTTGTTCATGATCGCCATCAGGTGGCCGCTGAAGATGTTGAGGACCGAGGCCAGCGCGAGGACGACCAGGAAGATGAGGAAGACCCGGGTGAGCGAGTAGCCGTCGGCGTAGCCGGTGGACAGGGCGCTCAGGGCGAGGTCGAAGAAGGTGGCGCATCCGTAGGCCACCGACGCGGTCACCGCGACCAGGCCGATCAGGTTCAGCCAGCCGGCGAAGAAGCCGGCCGCCGGGCCGCCGAGCTTGGCGGCCCACCAGTAGATGCCGCCGGAGGTCGGGTACGCCGACACCAGCTCGGACATGGTCAGCCCGATGACCAGGATGAAGGCGGCGACGATCGGCCAGCCCCAGCTGATCGCCACCGGGCCGCCGTTGTTGAAACCCTGACCGAAGGTCGTGAAGCAGCCGGCGAGGATGGAGATGATGGAGAAGGAGATCGCGAAGTTGGAGAAGCCCGACCAGGACCTGTTCAGCTCCTGCTTGTAGCCGAGCTTGGCGAGCTGCTGCTCGTCCAGCGATAGTTCTCTCGAGTCGGTCATGGGGGCTCCGTGGGTGGGCGTGGTCCGAGACGATCAGTGCAGGTGGGACTCCGCGTCGCTGAGGTGCGCGAACTCCTCCTCGGGTGCCGAGGCCACCAGGTGGTGTCGGCTGTAGAACCAGAAGTAGGCCAGGGCGGCCACGAAGACCGCGGCGGTGATGCCGGCCGCCAAGATGTCGACGAAGAACGTCGCGACGACCGCAACCACGCTCAGCACCAGGGCGACCCCGGTGGTGAACACGCCGCCAGGGGTGCGGTAGGAGCGCTGCAGGTCGGGTTCGCGACGCCGCAGCATGATGTGGCTGAGGTTCAGCAGCACGTAGGACACCGTGGCGCCGAAGACCGCGATGTTGATCAGCAGCGCCCCGTCCTTGGTGATCGCGGCGAGCAGGAAGCCGATGGTGCCGGGCACGATCAGCGCCACCCACGGCGTGTGCCGACCACTGGTCAGGGACAGCACCCGTGGCAGGTAGCCGGCTCGGGAGAGCGCGAACAGCTGGCGGGAGTAGGCGTAGATGATCGAGAAGAAGCTGGCCACCAGACCGGCCAGGCCGGCGTAGTTGACGAAGTCGGCCAGCAGCGAGCCCTGGCCGTAGACGGCTCGGATCGCCTCCGGCAGCGGGTTGTCGGACGTGCGGACCGCCTCGGAGCCGGCCGCGCCGGGAACCAGCAGCAGCATCAGGGCCGCGAACACCAGCAGCACCGACATGGCGACGATGATGCCGCGGGGCATGTCCCGGCCCGGGTCGCTGGTCTCCTCTGCAGCGAGGGGTACGCCCTCGACCGCCAGGAAGAACCAGATGCCGTACACCAGCGCGGCCACCACCCCGGAGATGCCGTAGGGCAGGAAGCTGCTCGACATCGTGGAGCCGTCGGGCGCGATGTCCAGCAGGTTGCCGGCAGAGAACTGCGGTGCCAGGCCGATGACCGTCGCGACCAGGGCGACCACCGCGACGGCCGTGATGCCGAACATCAGCTTGAGTGCCTCGCCGACGCCGTAGAGGTGCACGCCGATGAACACCACGTAGGCGATCAGGTAGACCAGCCAGCCGTTGGTCAGACCGAAGAGGCCGAGCGCCTCGACGTACCCTCCGATGAACACGGCGATCGCGGCCGGCGCCACGGCGTACTCGATCAGGACAGCAGTGCCGGTTGCGAACCCACCGACCTTGCCCAGCGCCCGCCGAGCGAAGCCGTAGCCGGCGCCCGCGACCGGGAGGGCCGAGGACATCTCGGCGAGACCGAAGACCATGCACGTGTACATCAGGCCCATGAGCAGGGCGGCGATGAGGAGCCCTCCCCAGCCGCCCTCGTCGAGGCCGAAGTTCCAGCCTGCGAAGTCGCCCGAGATGACGTAGCTGACCCCGAGCCCGGCGAGCAGCACCCAGCCTGCCGCGCCCTTCTTGAGCTTCCGGTGGGCGAGGTAGGCCTCGTCGACGTCGTGCGACTCTCTCTGCCCTGCCATCTGCCCGCCTCCGTCGCCCGGCCCTGACTGCGGACCAGTGTGGGGGCGGATTTCGATGGCCGTCAAGGTACCCGGGGCCCGCCGATGAAAGGTTTGAAGTCGAACCATTGACGATGCGTGCGCTGGTCACGAGACTGGCCGGGTGTCCGCAGCGCCCACCCTCGAGCTGAGCGACACCGTGCTGCGTGCCGTGCGCGGCCGCCACGCGTTCGAAGGGTGCGTGGAGCAGCTGGCCACCGCCATCCGTCTCGGTGTGTATGCCCGCGGCAGCGCACTTCCTCCCGAGCGTGACCTCGCCGAGCGGATGGGTGTCTCACGTGCCACTCTGCGGGAGGCGATCGCCGCACTGCGGGCCGCGGAGTTCGTGAGCACCACCCGTGGGCGCGGCGGCGGCACGGTGGTGAGCTACCGCGCGCGCAAGCCGTCCGCGAGGGGCGCCCGTGCGCTGGCCCCGCGCAGCGACCACCTGCGCGACACCCTGGTGTTCCGTCGGGTCGTGGAGCCGGGCGCGGCTCACACGGCGGCGTCCCGGGACCTCACCCCCGCGCAGCAGGAGCTGCTCGTCGGGGCTCACGACGACGTGTCGTCAGCCACGGACCCGGCGGAGCACCGGCAGGCGGACTCGCGGTTCCACCTGGCAGTCGCCGCGGTGACCGAGTCACCTTTGATCGTGCGGTCCGTCACCGCTCTGCACGCCGACCTGCACGACATGCTCAACGCCATCCCGGTGCTCGCCGTGAACATCGACCACTCCGACAAGCAGCATCGCCTGATCCTGGGCGCAGTCCTGCGCGGTGACGCCACCAAGGCGCGCCGGGTGATGGAGAGCCACTGCGACGACACGGCCGCCCTGCTGCGGGGCCTGCTGACCTGACCCGCCCTGACCACCGACCTGGAGAACAGACATGCCCCTGCCTTCGCTACCGCAGCGCAACCCGCGGATGCTGGACCTCGAGCACCTCAAGCAGCTCATCGGCTCCGGCGCTGTCGACACGGTGGTGATCGCCTTCACCGACATGCAGGGTCGTCTGCAGGGCAAGCGGCTGCACGGTGCGTACTTCCTGGACTTCGTCCTCGACAACGGCGTGGAGGGCTGCAACTACCTGCTCGGCGTGGACGTGGACATGAACACCGTCGAGGGCTACGCGATGACGTCGTGGGACAAGGGGTACGGGGACATGGAGTTCGTCCTCGACTACGACACCATCCGGCTGCTGCCGCACCTGCCGGCCACCGCGATGATCCAGTGCGACCTGGTCGCCAGCGACCACAGCCCGGTGGAGCCCTCCCCGCGGTCCATCCTCAAGCGCCAGCTGGCGCGGGCCGAGGAGCTCGGCTACGTGGCGTTGGCCGGCACCGAGCTGGAGTTCATCCTGTTCGACACCTCCTTCGAGGACGCCTGGAACGCGGGCTACCGCGACCTCGTCCCGAGCAACCTGTACAACATCGACTACTCGATCCTGGGTACGACGAAGGTCGAGCCCGTGCTGCGCGACATCCGCAACTCGATGCACGCGGCCGGGATGAACGTCGAGGGCGCCAAGGGCGAGTGCAACCTGGGCCAGCAGGAGATCGGGTTCCTCTACGACGAGGCGCTGGTGACCGCGGACAACCACGCGGTCTACAAGACCGCAGCCAAGGAGATCGTCGCGGCGCACGGAAAGTCGCTGACGTTCATGGCCAAGTTCAACCAGCGCGAGGGGAACTCCTGCCACATCCACCTGTCCCTGCGAGGGCGTGACGGGGAGACGGTGTTCTGGAAGGACGGTGCTCGCTCGCCGCTCTACGACCACTTCGTGGCCGGCCTGCTCGCCACGATGGCCGACTTCACGTTGTTCTACGCCCCGAACGTCAACTCCTACAAGCGCTTCGCCGCCGGGTCGTTCGCACCCACGGCCGTCGCGTGGGGGCAGGACAACCGCACGTGCGCCGTACGCCTGGTCGGTCACGGTCCCTCCGCGAGGTTGGAGAACCGGCTGCCGGGCGGTGACGTGAACCCCTACCTGGCGCTCGCCGCGATGCTGGCGGGTGGACTGCACGGCATCGAGAACGAGCTGGAGCTGGAGCCGGAGCTCGTGGGCAACGCCTACGACTCCGACAAGCCACTGGTGCCGCAGACGCTGCGCGACGCCCGGGACGCGTTCACGGGCTCCGAGGTGGTGCGCAAGGTCCTCGGTGACGAGGTGGTCGACCACTACACCAACATGGCCGACGTGGAGCTCGCGTCGTTCGGCACGGCCGTCACCGACTGGGAGCTGCGGCGCAGCTTCGAGCGGATGTGACGCGGGTGTCCGTCTTCACAGTGCTCAACCCGGCGACCGAGGAGCCGGTGACCGAGGTCGCGCTCGCCTCCCCCGAGGACGCCGACGCGTTGATCGAGACCGCTGCCGCCGCCTTCCCGGCATGGCGGGACGTCGCGCCGGGTGAGCGGGCCAGGCTGCTGCGGCGCTTCGCGGCCGTCGTCGACGAGCACGTCGAGGAGCTGGCCGAGCTCGAGGTCCGCAACGCCGGGCACACCTGGTCCAACGCGACCTGGGAGGCCGGCAACGTCAGGGACTGCCTGAACTACTACTCCGCCGCACCGGAGCGGCTGTTCGGCAGGCAGATCCCGGTGTCCGGCGGGGTGGACATCACCTTCCACGAGCCGCTGGGCGTGGTCGGTGTGATCGTGCCGTGGAACTTCCCGATGCCGATCCTGGCCTGGGGAGTGGCCCCCGCGCTGGCCGCTGGCAACACCGTCGTCGTGAAGCCCGCCGAGCTCACCCCGTTGACCGCTCTGCGGATCGCCGAGCTGGCGCTCGAGGCGGGGCTGCCCGAGGGGGTCCTGACGGTGATCCCCGGCAAGGGCTCCGTCGTCGGGCAGCGGTTCGTGACGCACCCGCTGGTGCGCAAGGTGTGCTTCACCGGGTCCACCGAGGTGGGCAAGCAGATCATGGCCGGCTGCGCGGATCAGGTGAAGCGGTGCACCCTCGAGCTCGGCGGCAAGAGCGCCAACGTGATCTTCGCCGACGCCGACCTCGCCGCGGCGGCCGCCGGCGCGCCGTACGCCGTCTTCGACAACGCCGGCCAGGACTGCTGCGCGCGGTCACGGATCCTGGTGCAGCGTCCCGTGTACGACGAGTTCCTCGGCCTCCTCGAGCGGGCTGTGCAGGGGATGGCCGTGCTCGACCCGGCCGACCGCAGCAGCGAGATGGGCCCCCTGATCTCGGCGCAGCAGCGGTCGGTGGTGCGCGATTATCTCGACGAGGTGGAGGTGGCGTTCGCCGGTGCGGCGCCGGAGGGACCGGGCTTCTGGGTGCCTCCGACGGTGGTGCTCTCGGACTCCACCGAGCAGCGGGTGTGGCGCGAGGAGGTGTTCGGCCCGGTCGCGGCGGTGATGCCCTTCGACGACGAGGCGGACGCCGTGGCCAAGGCGAACGACACCGAGTACGGCCTCTCCGGCTCGATCTTCACCGCCGACGTGGGCCGCGCGCTCCGGGTCGCCCGGGGGATCCAGTCCGGCAACCTGTCGGTGAACTCGAACTCAGCCGTGAGGTACTGGACGCCGTTCGGCGGCTACAAGCAGTCCGGTCTGGGCCGGGAGCTCGGCCCGGACGCGCCGAACGCCTTCACCGAGGAGAAGAACGTGTTCCTGGCCCACTGAGCCCCGCGGATTACCAGGGGATGCAGGCACATTGTCACTTCCCATGGGCCGTGACCCGTGGAAAGTGACAAACACCCTGCATCCCCTGGTAAACCAGCCACTCAGCCCACCCAGCTCTCGGAACGGAAAGGACTCACATGACAGGCAGGCTCGACGGCAAGGTCGCCGTCGTCACCGGCGGGTGCTCCGGCATCGGTCTCGCGACAGCGATGCGCTTCTCGGAGGAGGGGGCGCAGGTGGTGATCGGCGACCTCGACGACGCCCGCGGCAAGGAGGTGGTGGACGGCCTGGGTGGGCCGGGAGGGCTGTTCGTGCAGTGCGACGTCACCGACAAGGAGCAGGTCCGGGCGCTGTTCGCGGCGGCCAAGAGCAGCTACGGCTCGGTGGACGTCGCCTTCAACAACGCGGGCATCAACCCGCCCGACGACCAGTCGATCCTGGACACCGACCTGGAGGCCTGGCGCCGGGTGCAGGAGGTGAACCTCACCAGCGTGTACCTGTGCTGCCAGGCGGTCCTGCCCTACATGCTCGAGCAGGGTCGCGGCTCGATTATCAACACCGCGTCGTTCGTCGCGGTGATGGGGGCCGCCACGTCGCAGATCTCCTACTCCGCCTCCAAGGGCGGCGTGCTGTCGATGTCGCGCGAGCTCGGCGTGCAGTTCGCCCGGGAAGGGGTCCGCGTCAACGCGCTGTGCCCAGGACCGGTGAACACCCCGCTGCTCCAGGAGCTGTTCGCCTCCGACGCGGAGCGCGCCCAGCGACGGCTGGTGCACGTGCCGATGGGCCGGTTCGCCGAGCCGCACGAGATCGCGAACGCCGCGCTCTTCCTGGCCTCCGACGAGTCCAGCTTCATGACCGCGAGCACCTTCCTCGTCGACGGCGGCATCAGCGGTGCCTACGTCACGCCACTGTGACGCCGTCGCGGCGCCTCGGAGGCTGACGTGCGTCCCCTGATCGGGCTGAGCACCTACCGCGAGCAGGCGCAGTGGGGGGTGTGGGACCAGCCGGCCGACCTGCTTCCCACCCTGTACGCCGACTCGGTCGCGCGCGCCGGCGGCACGCCTGTCCTGCTCCCTCCGGTGGACCCGGCGGCCGCGGCGTACGTCGCGCGACGGCTGGACGGGATCGTGATCAGCGGCGGCGCCGACGTGGACCCCGGGCGGTACGGCGCCGAGCCGCACCCGCGCACGATGTCCTGGCGCACGGACCGGGACGCCTGGGAGCTGGCGCTGCTCGACGCGGCGGACGAGGTGGGCCTGCCCACGCTCGGCATCTGCCGCGGGATGCAGGTGATGGCGGTGCACCGGGGAGGCGTGCTCGACCAGCACCTCCCGGAGTCCGTGGGGCACGAGACGCACTCGCCGGGCGGTCCCGACTTCGGCAGCGTGGACGTCGAGACCTGTCCCGGAACGCGGCTGCGGATGCTCGTCGGTGACCGCAGCAACGTCGGCTGCCACCACCACCAGGCGGTGCGCGAGCACCCCGGCTTCACGCCGGCGGCCTACGCCGGGGACGGCACCCTCGAGGCGATCGAGGGGACCGGTGACCGCTTCCTGCTCGCCGTGCAGTGGCACCCGGAGACCCGCGCGGACGCCGGCCTCTTCTCCGGCCTGGTCGCGGCGGCAGCGGCGAGGTCGCTGCCCGACGTCTCGGGGTGACTGTCCCTCACCGCCTGCCCAGGCGGGACGTGAGCAGACCCACGACGAGGGCGACCAACGCGACGACGGCCACCACGAGCAGGTCCTGCCGCAGACCGGCCGTCACCGTGTCGAAGACCGCTGAGGCCGCCGGCCGGGGGATGCCCGACGGGAGGCGCTCCAGGTAGGCCACCCGGCCGAGCACCAGGGCCGCCCCCGCGACGCCGAGCCCCACCAGCGTCAGCACGGCCGTCCCGGCGAGAGCCGCACCGCGGCGCCGCGCCAGCGCGAGTCCCGCGACGAGCAGCGCGACAGCGGCCACGGGCAGCACGGGTCCCCACCGCTCCAGCAGCGAGTAGGCGCCCCGGGCCTGCTCCAGGTCCGCGGTGCTGCCGAGCGGGAGGGTCGCGTCGGTCGCGGGCAGCTGGTCGGCGAACGGCACGCCGGAGTCGACGAGCTCGTCGCGCACCCCGTCGGTGAGCGTGTCCAGCCTGATCTCGACGACGTCGGCGCCGGACCTGTCCGGAGCCGAGCCGTCGGACAGCAGGCCCACGACCTGCGCGTGCAGGTCGCGGTTGGCCGCCTGCCATCCGCTCACGAAGGCCGGGTCCTCGACCACGCGGGCGGTCGCGGCGCGCACCAGCGGCCTGAGCTGCTCGGCGACCACGCCGGGCAGCTGGTCACCGACGGTCGCCTCGGTCTGCTCGACCACCTCGTCCACCACGGCCGTGCGCACCTCGTCGTTGCCGGCCAGTGGCGTCACCGCCTCCAGGTAGCCGTCGACGGGCACGATCGTCTCGCGCAGCCACCAGCCGGCCGTCGACACGGGCACCAGCAGTGCGCCCAGCAGCAGCAGGACGCCGGCGAGCAGGGAGCGCACGCGTCAGCTCGAGGAGGCGCGGGTGACGAAATCGGCCAGGTCCGCGCTCTGCTGGAGCCGCGACGGCTCGTGGACGTACATCATGTGTCCCGCCTCGTAGTACCGGTGCTCGATGTTGGCGCGCAGCTCGTCGGGGATGCGCAGGTGCGCGAGCACGTCCTCCGCGGCGTACGGCGGCGTGGCCCCGTCGTAGTAGCCGTAGGCCACGTGCACCTTCAGGTGCGGGTTGGTGCGCATCGCCCGCTCGAGCTTCGGTGAGACGTCGATCGGCCGCCCCTCGAAGTCCTTGAACGACCAGGGATGCACGCGGTCGGTCAGGTGCTCGAACGGCAGGTCGCTGGCGTAGCCCAGCTCGGCCCGCACGTAGTGATTGAACGCCGAGGTGAACGGTCCGGTGATCGCGTCCATCGACGGGTCGGCGTCCATGTTCTCCGCGATCGCGGACGCCACCGGCCCGGTGAACCGCGAGTCCAGCCGCCCCACGGTGCGCCGTTGGTCGCGCAGCAGCTCCCCGAAGTAGCGCCAGTGCTCGATGCGCAGGTCGGCCCGGTCGACGTACTCCTCCGCCAGGCCGGACAGCCCCGCCACCCGGCGTACGGCGGCCGCCCGCTCGTCCGCGGTCAGCCGGCTGCCCCGCGCGAGCGCCACGAGGTAGTCGCCGCCGGCGTACTGCTCGGCCTCGGCCAGCACGTCGGCCAGCGACCGCCCCTCGTGCTTGCCGTGGTAGTGCGCGGTCGCGGCGTACAGCGGGAGGTAGAGCGCGTGCGCACGGTCGTTGCGCTGGTTCTCGAAGTCCAGCGAGCCCAGGTCGAGGACGCTGGAGATCAGGACGAGCCCGTTGAGGTACATCCCGTGCCGGGTCTGCAGCCGCTCGACCAGGGCCGCGCCGCGCAGCGTGCCGTAGGACTCGCCGGCCACGATCTTCGGCGACATCCACCGCTCGTTGCGCGAGGTCCACAGCCGGATCAGCTCCGCGACCGACTCGATGTCGCCCTGGTAGCCGTGGAACGGCTCCGGCTTCGTGCCCTCGACCGCCCGCGAGTAACCGGTCGACACCGGGTCGATGAACACCAGGTCGCTGACCGCGAGCAGGGACTCCGCGTTGTCCACCAGGGCGTACGGCGGTCCCGCCAGCGCACCCACGTCCCCGGACACCACCCGTCGCGGGCCGAGCAGCCCGAGGTGCAGCCAGATGCTCGAGCTGCCGGGACCGCCGTTGAAGGCGAAGGTGACGGGTCGGCCGCGGTCCTCGCCGTCGAGGACGTAGGAGGTCAAGGAGACCTCGGCCTTGGCCCGGTGACCGGCGAACACGCCGTCCTCGAAGACCTCATCGCGGAGCACCACGCGGCCGGTCGTCGCGGTGTAGCTCAGGGTCCGACCGCCGGACGCCAGCGTGTGCTGGGTGGCGACGAGGTCGTCGGTCGGCTCGGCGGGGCGGCTCGACGTGGTCGGGCCCGAGTCCGGTTTGGGCGTCTCGTCTGGCACGCGCACACCCTACGGGCAGGGTCGGCCGGTGCCCGGCAGAGCCGAGGTCAGTCGATGACCCGGACCCGGACCGTCTCCGGCACCGCGCTCAGCGCCGCGACGACGGCGGAGGAGAGCTCGGAGTCGGTGTCGGTGACCACGTACCCGGTGTGCCCACGGGTGGCGAGGACCTGGCCACCGATGTTGACGTCGTGCTCGGCCAGCACCTGGTTGACGTGCGCGAGCACGCCCGGGGTGTTCTGGTGGATGTGCGCGATCCGTTGCGCGTGCGTGCTGCGCTCCGGAGTCAGCGGAGGCAGGTTCACCGACAGCGCCGTGCTTCCGGTCCCGACGTACGCCCGCAGCTTGCTGCCCACGAACCGGCCGATGTCCTCCTGCGCCTCCTCGGTGGAGCCGCCGACATGCGGGGTCAGGATGACGTTCGGCAGGCCGCGCAGCGGTGAGTCGAAGCGGTCGCCGCGGGCGCGCGGCTCCAGCGGGAAGACGTCGACGGCGGCGCCGGCGACGTGCCGGGAGACGATCGCGTCGCGCAGGGCGTCGTAGTCGACGACGAAGCCCCGCGAGAGGTTGAGGAACAGCGAGCGCGGGCGCATCCGGGCGAACTGCTCCCGTCCGAAGATGCCCGCGTTGCCGGCGCGTCCGTCCACGTGCAGGGTGACCGTCTCGACGCTGTCGAGCAGCTCCTCGAGCGACGAGCAGCGGCGCGCGTTGCCGAGGGCGAGCTTCTCCTCGGTGTCGTAGAAGTACACCTGCATGCCCAGCATCTCCGCCACGACCGAGAGCTGCGAGCCGATGTTGCCGTAGCCCACGATGCCGAGGGTCCGTCCGCGCACCTCGTGGCTGCCCTCCGCCGACTTGTCCCAGACGCCCGCATGGAGCGCCTTGTCGCGCTCGGTCAGCCGTCGCGCCATCGCGATGATGTCGGCGATGGCGAGCTCCACGACGGAGCGGGTGTTGGAGTACGGCGCGTTGAAGACCGCGATGCCGTGGCGGGTGGCCGCGCCGAGGTCGATCTGGTTGGTGCCGATGCAGAACGCCCCGACCGCCATGAGATGAGGGTGGGCGTCGAGGACGCGAGCCGTCACCTCGGTCTTGGACCTGATGCCGAGCAGGTCGAACGCGTCCAGGCAGCCGACCAGCTCGTCCTCCCCGAGCGCCCCCTGGCGCGTCTCCACCTCGACGCCCGCGTCGGTCAGGATCGAGGACGCCAACGGGTGCAGGTTCTCCAGCAGCAGGGCTCTCACGCCGCCCACTGTCTCAACTGCGCGCACCCGTCACCAAAAGCGTGCAGGCAGGCACGGATCCCGCCCCGGGGTCGTCAGGGGAACCGCACCCCGGTCGCCTGTTCGGCGACCGCCCACAGCCGGCGAGCCGTCTCCGGGTCCCGGGCGAGCGCGCTGCTGGTGACGACCTGCGGCGCGCCGCGGACCTCGCCCGGCCCGCCCGGTCCCACGTAGGTCGCCCCGGGGAGGTCGGCGGTGGCCGCCATCAGCAGCGGCTGCGCGGCCTGGGACGGTGGCTGCCCGAGGAGGCTGAACGCCGCATCCAGGATCGTCCCCCCAGCGCGGTTGCCGGTGGCCGAGGAGCCCAGGCTCGTCGCGGCCATCCCGGGGTGCGCGGCCAGCGCGGTCACCGGGGCTCCCGCGCTGCGGGCCCGCCGGTCCAGCTCCACGGTGAAGAGCAGGTTCGCGAGCTTGCTCTGGGCGTAGGCCTGCCACCGCTGGTAGCGACCGCCGGTCGACCGGGGATCGCCCAGCGGGGCCCGCCTCGCCATCCGGTGCGCCTGGGAGGACACCGAAACCACGCGCGCCGCTCCGCCCGCCGCCGGTTCCGCGCCACCGGTGGCGAGCTGGGGCCACAGCAGTCCGGTCAGCGCGAAGTGCCCGAGGAAGTTGGTGGCCAGCTGCAGCTCGAAGCCGTCGAGCGTGCGGGTGGAGGGCGTCGCCATCACTCCGGCATTGTTGACCAGGAGGTGCAGCGGGCCGTGGGACGCGGCTTCGTGTGCGGCCCGTCGTACGTCGGCCTGGTCGGCGAGGTCCAGCAGCAGCGTCCGCACCCTCGCGCCCGGCACCTCGGCCCGCAGGCGTTGCAGCGATGCGGTGAGCTTGTGCTCGTCGCGACCGGCTGCCACGACCTCGGCACCGCGCCGCACCAGGGCGGCGACGACGGCCGCCCCCAGCCCGCTGGTCGTACCGGTCACCAGCGCCCGCCGCCCGCTCAGGTCGGGCAGGTCGGACGCGGACCAGGTGCCGTCGGGGTGCATGCCGCCGAGCCTACGAGCCGCGCGCGACGGCCCCGGTCTCCGTAGGCTGACGCCATGCTGCTCGCCGAGGACCTGCTGCTGCTGCTCACCGACGACTCGACCGGCAGGCTGCTCGTGTCCGGCGCAGAGATGGACATCGCGCTCGCCGGCGCCCAGCTCGTCGAGCTCAGCCTCGCCGGCCGGGTGGACATCGACGGGAGCAAGCGGCTGGTCGTTCTGGACGGGTCTCCCACCGGCGACGCGGTCCTCGACCGCGCGCTCGAGATCGTGGCGCGGCGGGAGGGAAAGAAGCCGTCAGCGGTGATGGGAGAGCTGGGCAGAGGGATCCGGCCGACCCTCTACGAGCGGCTCGCCGCCTCCGGCGTGCTGCGGCGCGAGGAGGGGACCATGCTCGGGGTGTTCCCCATCCGCCGCTGGCCGACCGCCTCTGCCGACCACGAGGCCGCCGTACGCCGGGCGCTGACCGCGGCGCTGGTCCAGGGCGCCACCCCGCAGCCACGGGACGGCGCGCTGGTCGCCCTCCTGCACGCACTCCGCGCGACGCACAAGGTGGTCGTCCCCAAGGAGCACGGGCTGCGCCGCCGGGAGCTCCACGCCCGCGCGAAGGAGGTCAGCCAGGGCAGCTGGGGCTCGGACGCGGTGCGCCAGGCCGTGGACGCGATGATGGCAGCAGTGATCGGGGCCGCCTCGGTCGCAGCGGTCGCGGGGTCAGGCGGCAGCTAGCCGGACACCCGGCCGGGCGGGCGCCAGCGGTACTGACGCGTCGTGAGCCCGAACCAGCGGCTGGTCGTGCCCTCGTCGCTCATGCCCAGCCGGGTCGCGACCGCCTGCGACTCAGCGTTGTCCAGGTCGGTGAGAGCGAGCACGTCGCCAGTGCCCGCCTCGGCCGCCCGCTCCAGCACCGCGCGGGCGCCCTCGGTCGCCAGGCCGCGGCCCTGGTGGTCGGGGTGCAGGTGCCACCCGATCTCCACCTCCGTCGTGGCACGACCGTCCTCGAGCAGCGGCATCAGCAGGATGGTGCCCACGGGCTCGTCGCCGGCCCGGCTGCTGGGCCGGTCCGCGATCTGGTCGCCGGTCCCGTCCCGGGGGACCAGCGCCCACAGCCCGAGCGGCGGCACCAGCGCCGCCTCGCGTCGGTGCCAGTGCTGCAGCCGGGCCTCCGCCTCCGCCACGGTGGCCAGCGCCCGACGCGGATGCGGCCCCAGCCACCGCATCACCTCGTCGCGGGAGTAGATGGCGGAGAACGCCACCAGGTCCTCGGCACGCCAGCGGCGCAGCTGCAGCCGTGGCGTGCGCAGGAGCTCCACGGCACCGGATGCTACGGCGCGGCGGCGGTTGAGCGGCACCGCACACTGGTTCCGTGAGCAGACGACCCCGGGTCCGCGCGCCGGAGCTGCGCGGGCGCAGCTGGCTGAACACCTCCGGACCGCTCGCGCTGGCCGACCTCCGCGGACGCTTCGTGCTGCTGGACTTCTGGGCGTTCTGCTGCGTCAACTGCCTGCACGTCCTCGACGAGCTGCGGCCGCTGGAGGAGAAGTACGACGGTGAGCTCGTCGTGGTCGGCGTGCACTCACCGAAGTTCGTGCACGAGGCGGACCACGAGGCGCTCGCGGCCGCCGTCGAGCGCTACCGCGTGGAGCACCCGGTCCTCGACGACCCCGAGCTGGTGACCTGGCAGGCGTACACCGCCCGGGCCTGGCCCACGCTGGTGCTCGTGGACCCGGAGGGGTACGTCGTCGCGCAGTATGCCGGCGAGGGCCACGCGCACGCGGTCGACGCCTTGGTCGCCGAGCTCCGCGAGGTGCACCGCGCCGACGGGACGCTGCAGCCGGGCGACTCCCCCTACGTGGCACCCGTCCCGCAGGCCGGTGACCTGAGGTTCCCCGCCAAGGCCGTCGGCCTGCCGGGCGGCGGCTTCCTCGTCGCCGACGCCGGCCACGCCAGCCTGGTGGAGCTGGGCGCCGACGCCGAGACGCTGGTCCGCCGGATCGGCTCCGGCCTGCGCGGTCTGGTCGACGGCGCCCCGCACGAGGCGTGCTTCGACGAGCCGAACGGACTGTGCCTGCTGCCCGGTGCGGTGGCAGCAGCGGTCGGCTACGACGTGGTGGTCGCGGACACCGTCAACCACGCCCTGCGCGGAGTCCGGCTCGCCGACGGCCACGTGCGGACGCTGGCCGCCCCCCCGATGGGCGCCGCACTGTCCTCGCCCTGGGACGTCGCCTGGTGGCAGGACCGGGTGTGGGTGGCGATGGCGGGCGTGCACCAGCTGTGGACGTTCGACCCGCGCACCGGCGAGAGCGCGGTCGCCGGGGGGACCACCAACGAGGGACTGCTGGACGCGCCGCTGGCCGACGCCTGGCTCGCGCAGACCTCCGGTCTCGCCGCGACCGAGGACCGGCTGTGGCTCGCGGACAGCGAGACCTCCAGCCTGCGCTACGTCGAGGACGGTGCGGTGCACACCAGCGTGGGCACGGGACTGTTCGACTTCGGGTTCCGGGACGGACCGGCCGCGCAGGCGCTGATGCAGCACCCGCTCGGCGTGACCGCGCTGGCAGACGGATCGGTGGCCGTGTGCGACACCTACAACGGCGCCGTACGCCGGTTCGCCGACGGGGAGCTGACCACCGTCGCGACCGGTCTGGCCGAGCCGAGCGGCGCCGTCCTCGACGGGGAGCACCTCCTGGTGGTGGAGTCCGCCGGCCACCGGCTCACCCGGATCCCGTTGGCGGGGCTCGTGCAGGTCGACGGGTTCGAGCACTCCACGCAGCGGCCCGTCACGGAGATCGGCCCCGAGGAGCTCGAGCTCGTGGTCTCCTTCGAGCCGCCTCCCGGGCAGAAGGTCGACGACCGCGCCGGCCCACCGACGCAGCTGCTGGTCTCCGCGACCCCCACGGCGCTCGTGACGGCCGGCGACGGACGCGGCACCGATCTCACCCGGGTGCTGCG
>DASQDP010000046.1:0-49814 GCA_035634095.1 Nocardioidaceae bacterium
CTCCAAGCCGGGCGCGTCACCTGGCGGCACGACGGGCCAGCGACGCACGCAGTGCTACCAGTTCACGTCGCAGCAGGATGCTCAGCGTTACTACCTGTCGAACCTGTCAGACCCGTACGGCCTCGACGCGGACCCCGGTCCTCAGGACGGGGACGGGTTGGCCTGCACAGAGCTGCCGGTCGACCCAGACCAGCCGGCGTCCACCCCGGTCGCGGCCTACTCGCCGCCGAAGCCCAGCGTCGCCACGAAGAAGGCCCTGCTGGCCCCAAACCGGGACTACTTCGGCTTCCTGCAGGACGGCGTGCCTGGGGACACCGCGATGGTGGACCGGCTGGCCGCTCGAGCCGGCAAAGCGCCCAGCACCACCGGTTGGTTCACGACGTTCGACGAACCCTACCGGGCGGACCTCGTGCGCAGGTCGTGGAGCCGGGGCGCCCTGCCGGTCATCACCTGGATGCCGACGGAACGGGGATCCGGCACCTCCTACAGCCTCTCCTCGATCATCGCCGGTGCCCACGATCGCTACCTGCGCCGGTTCGCCGCCGAGGTGGTCCGCGAGGGGTTGCCCGTCTCACTGCGGTTTGCGCACGAGATGAACGGCAGCTGGTACCCGTGGTCCGCAGGCCGCACGGACTACAACAACTCGCCGGCCAAGTACGTCGCGGCTTGGCGGCACGTTTGGCAGGTCTTCGACGACGCGGGTGCCACCGACAACGTCATATGGCTCTGGTCCCCCGGCCGCGTCGACAACCTCAAGCCGAGTGCGACCAACGGGCTGACGACCTTTGCGGAGGACTACCCGGGCAACGCGTACGTCGACTGGGTCGGCGCGACGGTCTACCTGCGGAAAGCCAGCGTCGGGCCGACGTACGCCGCATCGTTCGCGAAGACGGTCGCTGACCTCGAGGGGGTGACCGACAAGCCGATCTTCTTCGGGGAGACCGGAGCTGTGCAGACCGATCAGGGCGTCGACCGGACGGCGCTGAAGGCCACCTGGATCACCAACGTGTTGGGTCAGTTCGCGGCGGACGACCGGGTGGTCGGCTTTCTCTGGTTCAACAACGTCGCGGCCACCGAGGTCAACGGAGTACAGGTGCACAACGACTGGCGGTTTGACGCATCGCGCGCCACCCAGGACGCCTTCCGGAAGGCGGTCGCCAGCCCGCACTTCGCCGAGGGCATGGCCTCCGACTGACCGAATGCAATTCTGCGTCAGGGCGGTTCCCAGCCGGTCGGCATACTGGAGGACGTGTCCAGCCCTCTCCCCAACGGCGTTCTCGAGGACGTGCGGCGGACCATCAGCGACGCCCTGTTCGAGCGGGTGGCGGGCCCGGACGGGGAACGCAAGCACGAGCGCATCTACGGCTCGGTGGGACCGCGCTGGTTCGAGGAGGGCTCCCCGATCCGGCAGGTGCACGGAGACGCTGCGATGTTCGTCGGCGGGCTGCGCGCGCTGCTGATGCAGTCGCTGCACCCGCTCGCGATGGCCGGCGTGATGGACCACTCCGGTTTCAAGGGCGACCCGTGGGGACGGCTGCACCGCACGTCGTACTTCCTCGCGGTGACGACCTTCGGCACCGCGAAGGACGCAGAGAAGATGGTCCGCGCGATCCGTCGCGTGCACGAGCGGGTGGTCGGCACCGCTCCCGACGGCCGCGCATACGCCGCCAACGACCCGCACCTGCTGCGCTGGGTGCACGACGCGGAGCTGGACAGCTTCCTGGCCGCCCACCAGCGCTACGGCGCCTCCCCGCTCGACGCCGCCGGCCGCGACACCTACGTCGCCCAGGCTGCGCGGGTCGCCGAGGCGCTCGGCATCGACGACCCGCCGCGCAGCGAGGCCGAGCTGCGGAGCCAGCTGGCGGCGTACCGGCCGGAGCTGCGCAGCACTCCCGCGGCCCGGTCCACGGCGAGGTTCCTGCTGCTCAACCCACCGCTGCCCCTGCTGGCCCGCGCGCCGTACGGCGTCCTGGCGGCGTCCGCGGTGGGGCTGATGCCGCTGTGGGCGCGTCGCAAGCTGCTGCTGCCCTTCCTGCCGGTCACCGAGCGGGTGCTGGTGCGCACCGCCGGAGCGGGCCTCACCAGGACCATCAGATGGGCGTTGGTTCCTCCCGGCTGACCCGCCGCGTCGCCAGCCCCAGTCCCGCGCCCACGAGCCCGGCGACGGCAGTCACGCCGAAGCTCGCCGATGCGCCGGCCGTGTCGACGACCCGCCCCACCACCGCCGCGCCGGGGGCGATGCCCACCCCGAGCCCGGTGACGAACAGCGTGATCCCCTCGGTGGTCCGGCTCGCCGGGACCGCCTCCTCGACCCACGCGAATCCGGCGATGAGCGTCGGTGAGATGGCGAAGCCGGCAGCGAACAGGACCACGCCCAAGGCGAGGAACGAGGTCACGAACGGCAGCGGCAGCATCAGCACCGCCATCGCGAGCAGGCCCCACCGGAAGCGCGTCCCGTTGGAGGCGAGCGTGGGCAGCGCGCCGGTGGCCACCCCGGCTAGCAGGCTGCCCAGGGCCCACACGGCCAGCATCAGCCCGGACAGCGCCGTGTTGCCGCGCTCGTCGGAGAACGCCACGATCGCCACCTCGGTGCCCCCCAGCAGGAAGCCCATGACCACCGCGCAGGCCACCAGCGGCGCCAGCACCCGCCAGGGGAGCGCGGCGTCACCGAGCCGGCGCTCCCGCGACACCACGGGCGGCTCGGTGCCCTTCTGCGCCACCAGGAGGGTGGTGCCGACCAGGGCGGCGATGACGGCGCTGGTCAGCCCCGCCAGGGGATGCACCAGCGTGGCCAGCACGGTGACCAGGGCGGGGCCCACGATGAAGACGATCTCGTCGGCGACCGACTCGAACGCGAACGCGACCCGCAGGTCGGCCTTGTCCGGCAGCAGCACCGACCACCGAGCCCGCACCGAGGCGCCGATCTGCGGCATGGACGCACCCGCCGTCGCGGCGCACAGGTGTGCCCAGAGCACCGGCAGCGACAGCTCGACGGACACCATGGTGCCGACCAGGCCGGCGGTGAAGACGGCCAGGCAGGCCGGCAGCACCCGGCTCTGGCCCAGCCGGTCGAGGAGCCGCGCCTGCGGCACCGAGCCCACCGCGTTGGTCACGACGAACGCCGCGGACATGGTCCCGGCGAGCGTGTAGGAGCCGGTGCGCGTGGTGACCAGCAGGACGATCCCGAGGGTGACCATCGAGATGGGGAGCCGGGCGACCAGGCCGCTCATCGAGAACAGCAGTGCGCCGGGACGGGTCAGCACCCGTCGGTAGGTCGTCAGCATCAGGGCAGATCCTAGGATTGCGGCATGCCCTTCGATGTCGCGCCCTACGACGCTGTGCTGCTGGTCTCCTTCGGGGGACCGGAGAAGCCGGAGGACGTGCTGCCGTTCCTGGAGAACGTCACCCGCGGCCGCGGCATCCCGCGCGAGCGGCTGGAGGAGGTCGGGGAGCACTACCACCTCTTCGGAGGCCGCAGTCCGATCAACGACCAGAACCGACGGTTCCGGGCGGCGACCGAGGAGGACCTCCGCTCCAACGGAATCGACGTCCCGGTCTACTGGGGCAACCGCAACTGGGACCCCTATCTCGCCGACGCCCTGGCCGCGATGCAGGCGGACGGCGTACGCCGGGCGGCGGTCCTGGTCACCAGCGCGTACTCGTCGTACTCCGGATGCCGCCAGTACCGCGAGGACCTCGCGGCGGCGGTCGGCTCGCTGAACCCCGATCGGGGCCCGGTGCCGCGTCTGGACCGGCTGCGGCACTACTACAACCACCCCGGCTTCGTGGAGCCGATGGTGGACGCCACCCTGAGCGCTCTGGCCGACCTGCCGGACGCCGCGCGGCGCGACGCCTCGGTCCTGTTCGTCACCCACTCCGTCCCCGAGTCGATGAACGACACCGCGGGTCCGCACGGAGGCGCGTACGTCGCCCAGCACCGCGCCGTGGCCGAGGAGGTCGGAGAGCGGGTCCGGCAGCAGACCGGCCACCGCTACCCGAGCGAGCTGGTGTACTGCTCGCGCTCGGGCCCGCCGCAGGTGCCGTGGCTGGAGCCGGACGTCAACGACCGCATCGAGGAGCTCGCGGCCTCCGGCGTCGCCGGCGTCGTGGTGGTGCCGATCGGCTTCGTCTCGGACCACATGGAGGTCATCTACGACCTCGACACCGAGGCCAGCGCGACGGCGGAGAAGGCCGGCATCGCGTTCGCCCGCGCGGCGACCGCCGGCCTGGACCCCCGCTTCGTGTCCATGGTCCGGGACCTCCTGGTGGAGCGCGCAGCCGTCGAGCGCGGCGAGGAGGCGCCGCGGGCGACCGTGGGTGGCCAGAGTCCCTCGTGGGACCTCTGCCCGGCCGGATGCTGCCGCAACCTGCGCGCCGAGCGCCCGGCCCTGTGCGGCGAGGCGTGAGCATGCCCACCGAGGCCCCGACCGTACAGTCGCTGCTGGAGCTGGCCGTCGAGGTGGCGCAGGAGGCGGCCGAGCTGGTGCGGCGCGGCAGGGACGGGGGGGTGCAGGTCTCGGCCACCAAGACCAGCCCGACCGACATCGTCACCGAGGTGGACAGGGCCGTCGAGCGGCTGATCTTCGAGCGGCTGACGTCGGCGCGGCCCGGCGACGGGTTCGTGGGGGAGGAGGGCGCCAGGTCCGGGTCCACCAGCACGGTGGAGTGGGTCGTCGACCCGATCGACGGGACCGTCAACTTCTTCTACGGCATCCCGGCCTTCGCGGTCTCGATCGCGGCTGCCGTCGAGGGACGGTCGGTCGCCGGGGTGGTGCTCAACGTGGCGACCGGGGAGATGTTCACCGCGACGCTGGGCGGCGGCGCGCACCTGGACGGCGTCCGGCTGCAGGTGCCGGTCGACGCGGCCCCGCCGCTGTCGCAGCGGCTGGTGGGCACCGGCTTCAACTACGTGCGGGAGGTGCGGGTGCGCCAGGTGGCCGCCGTGGCCGCGATGCTCGAGGAGGTCCGCGACGTGCGCCGGATCGGCTCGGCGGCCCTGGACCTCTGCTACGTGGCGGCCGGCAGGTTCGACGCCTACGTCGAGGAGGGTCTCCACCGCTGGGACATGGCCGCCGGCGGTCTGGTCGTCACGGAGGCGGGCGGCGTGCTGTCCCGCCGGGACGGCATCGGGGGCGGCGACTGCTTCCTCTGCGCACCCGCGAGCGGCTTCGCGGAGTTCCGCGACCTCGTGGAGCGTTGCGGCTTCCTCGCACCCGCATGACCCAGGGCCCGGCGGGTAACGCTGGCGGCCGGGAATAGCGCTCCGCGGAGCCCTGTTGACCCGCTGCCACAGCACGGGCGACAGCATCTGGGATGGTCATGCACGACGGCCCTCCGATGGTGCAGAATCCGCTCGCACACCGGCACCGACACGGAACAGCACGGCTGACAGCCCCCTCCCCGCTGACGTGGGCACGACCGGGGGCAGGAGACGGGACATGGCAACTGACTACGACGCTCCTCGCAAGAACGAGGAAGACCAGAGCGAGGAGAGCCTGGAGGAGCTGAAGGCTCGCCGACACGACAAGAACTCGGGCAAGGTCGACGAGGACGAGGCCGAGGCGGCCGAGTCGTTCGAGCTTCCTGGCGCCGACCTCTCGCACGAGGAGCTCGCGGTCGAGGTGCGGCCGCGCCAGGACGACGAGTTCACCTGCATGAGCTGCTTCCTCGTGCACCACCGCAGCCAGCTCGCGGACGCGGAGAAGCTGATCTGCCGGGACTGCATCTGAGGGGCAGGGACGCGGCCGCAGCGGCCGCCCTGAACCCGCACGACGGACGGCCGGGACCCGATGGGCTCCCGGCCTCGCTCGTTCTCCGGCGGCACAGGCGATCGAGCCGCCGGGCGCGCCCGAGGTGTGGTCAGGCGGTGACCTCCTCGAGGTTGGCCGGAAGGTGACCGGTCGAGCGCCGGTAGTACTCGGCGGCCTTGCGGCTCGCGTACATCCGGGCCAGCCCGACGGCCACGCCGCTCACCGCCGCCCACAGCGCCGCCTCTCCCAGCGAGACGTCGGGGTGCTCGGGGTTGCTCGGCGGCTGCTTGCCGGTGGACAGCTTCCAGGTAGTCGTCATCGCCTTGCGGGCGGCCAGCGTCGCGCCCATCGTCGCCGCCAGCCCCAGCGCCGAGTAAGCCTTCGAGCCCGAAGCCATGTCGTCCTCCTTCGCACGGGACGGCGCGTCCCGCGCCGCGTCCGGGTCTTACCCACCCCGGTCGGGGTGATGCTCCCACCCTTGCCGACCATCGACCCGCCCGTCGACCCGCCCATCGACCCTCCCCGCCGAGAGCGCCGCGGCGAGCCGGTCGGGATGCCGGGTGCACACCAGCCAGTACGGCGTCGGGTCGGCCGGATCGGCGACCTCCACACGCACGCTGCGCGGCAGGTAGGGCCGCAGCAGCAGGTAGGCCCGCGCGTCGGCCTCCCGGCCCGCGAGCAGCCGCGTCGCCTCGGCGTCGAGCGGCGTGACGTCGCCGAGCACCGACAGCGGGATCCGAGCGCGCCCGGCGGTGAACGTCCCGTCGCCGACGCTGACCCGGGCTGCGCCGGAGGTCCAGAACACTGCCAGGGCGGTCGCCACGACGAGTCCGGTCGTCGCCGCGGCCACCCAGACCGGCGTCGCGACGAGGAAGGCGATCAGCACGCTGGCAGCGAACATGGTGCCCAGGGCCCACCACCGCAGAGGCACGGCGAGCCGCTCGTCGTAGGAGGGGGCCGGCGGCGCCGAGGACATGGCCGCCATCCTGGCACCCGACCTCGCCCGACGGTCGGTAGGGTCGGGCCATGGCAGCGCCCCCGGGAGGCAATGACGTGGAGGTGCTGATCACCCGGCTGGACGGTGCCGTGCCACTGCCGGCGTACGCCCACCCCGGTGACGCCGGCGCCGACCTGGTGACCACCGTCGACGTGCTCCTCGCGCCGGGTCAGCGGGTCCTGGTGCCGACCGGCGTCGCCCTGGCCCTTCCGGAGGGGCACGTCGGCCTGGTCCACCCACGGTCGGGCCTGGCGGCCAGGCACGGCATCGGCATCGTGAACGCGCCGGGGACGGTGGACGCCGGCTACCGGGGGGAGATCAGCGTGCTGCTGGTCAACCTGGACCGGCACACCTCCGTGCAGCTGCGGCGCGGCGACCGCATCGCCCAGCTCGTCGTGCAGCGTGTGCTGGCCGCACGGTTCACCGAGGTGGACCGCCTCCCCGAGTCGTCCCGCGGCGCGGGCGGGTACGGTTCCACGGGCGGTTTCGCACCGGCCGCCAGCGACACCGCAGCCCCGACCGAGGAGGAGCGCTGATGTTCCGACGCAAGAAGGTCGACCCCGCTGACGGCGGGACCGAGCCGGCAGCGGACGAGGGCGATCCGGACGAGGGGGTCGCCGGCCCGGACCCCCGGGCCCACGGACCCTGGGACGTCTCGGAGGTCAGCCTCGCCGAGGACGACCCGAGCCGCCTGGACCTCGGCAGCCTGCTGGTCACCGCGCAGGAGACCCTCGAGGTGCAGCTGCAGGTGGAGGAGCAGAGCGGACAGGTCGCCGCGGTCCTGCTGGCCGGCGAGGAGGGCGCCGCGGAGCTGCGGGCCTTCGCCGCGCCGCGCCACGGCGACATCTGGGACGACGTCCGGCGCGCGGTGAGTGCCGAGGTGGCCCAGCTCGGTGGCACGGCCAGCGAGGAGGAGGGTGTCTTCGGCACCGACCTCGTCGTCGCGCTGCCCTTGCAGCTGCCCGACGGGCAGCACGCCCAGCAGATCTCGCGCGTGGTCGGCATCCCGGGGCCCCGGTGGCTGCTGCGGGCGACACTGTTCGGCAGGCCCGCGGTGGAGTACCGCGAGGACGGCGACATCGAGTCGGCGGTCCGCGACGTGGTGGTCGTCCGGGGCAGCGTGCCGGTGCCTCCCGGCGACCCCCTCCCGCTCACGATGCCGCCGAACGCCGAGCCGATGGCGCCGCGCGGGTGAGCAGTACCCTGGGACCATGTCACAGGTGAAGGGCCGGCTGCGCCGGAGCCTCAGCAGATGGGCCAGCAGCGCCGACATGGAGGCGCGAGAGCTCAAGGAAGACACAGTCAAGGCGGGGTGCTGCCCGATCATCGAGGCGGACGACCGCTCTCGCGTCGAGCTGCAAGGCACGCTGCGGACGGTGACCCTGCGCCCCCGGGGCGGGGTGCCCGCACTCGAGGCGGAGCTCTACGACGGCTCGGCCCTCATCACGCTGGTGTGGCTCGGTCGTCGCCGGATCGCGGGCATCGAGCCGGGCCGCGCGGTGAAGGTGGTCGGCCGCGTCGGCCGCCAGGACGCGGTGCGGGTGATGTTCAACCCGCGCTACGAGCTGAAGTAGCGCGTGACGGAGTCCACGGTCGAGGAGGTCGTGCGGGCACAGCTCGCGACAGCGCTCGGCGGGCGACGCGGCATGGCCGAAGCCGCCGTACCCACCCTGGCCTTCACGCTGGTCTTCGTCACGACCAAGGACCTCCGCCTCGCCGTCTCGCTGAGCGTCGCGGCCGCGCTGGTCCTGCTGCTGGTGCGCGTGGTGCAGCGGTCCACGGTCCAGTTCGTCCTGAACAGCCTGGTGGGGATCGGCATCGGGGCGCTGTTCGCCTGGCGTGCGGCCCGCGGCGGCGGCGGCGCGGACGAGCAGGCGCTGGCCTACTTCCTTCCGGGGCTGCTCTACAACGGCGTGTACGCCTCGCTGATGGCCGTGAGCAACCTGGTCCGCTGGCCCCTGGTGGGGTTCATGGTGGGCAGCGTGGCGGGGGGTGACCCCACCGCGTGGCACCGGGACCCCCAGGTGGTGCGGCTGTGCCGCAACCTCACCTGGATGCTCGCGGCACCGTGTGCGCTGCGGGTGCTGGTGCAGCTGCCGGTCTACCTGGCCGGCCGGGCCGCCGAGGACGCCGGACCGATGATCGCGGCCCTCGGCGTGAGCAAGGTCGTGATGGGGTGGCCCCTGCAGCTGCTCGGGCTCGCTGGGATGGCATGGCTGCTGGCGCGCAACCGAACGCCCGTGGAGTCCGGCGGCGCGGCGCGGAACTCCGACCCGGAGGAGGCCGCGGACCTGGCCTGAGCGGCGCCGGCCCGACGGTGGGCGCCGCCGTGTCAGCCGTGGGTGTCCGGCGACAGCAGCTGCTGCAGGGCGGACTCCGCCTCCGGTGAGCTGACGAACAGCAGCTCGTCGCCCTGCTCGATGGGCTGCTCTCCGGCAGGCGTGTAGACCTGCCCGTCGCGGAGGATCGTCACCAGCGAGGAGTTCTCCGGCCACGGGATCAAGCCGACAGGCTTGCCGACGAACGGAGACTCGGCGGGCAGGGTGATCTCCACCAGGTTGGCGTTGCCCTGGCGGAAGGTGAAGAGCCGCACGATGTCACCGACGGAGACGGCCTCCTCCACCAGGGCCGACATGATGCGGGGCGTGGACACGTTGACGTCCACCCCCCATGCCTCGCTGAAGAGCCACTCGTTGTTCGGGTGGTTGACCCGCGCCACGGTGCGCGGCACCGCAAACTCCGTCTTGGCCAGCAGCGAGGTGACCAGGTTGACCTTGTCGTCGCCGGTGGCCGCGATGACCACGTCGCAGGACTCCAGCTTGGCCTCCTCCAGCGACGACAGCTCGCACGAGTCGGCCAGCAGCCACTCGGCGTCCGGGACGCGCTCGGGCCGGACGGCGTCGGGGGAGCGGTCGATCAGCAGCACCTGGTGGCCGTTGCCGATGAGCTCACGGGCGACGGACCGGCCCACGGCCCCGGCCCCGGCGATGGCGACACGCATCAGTCGGCCTCCGGTCCTCGGTGGAACACCTCGTAGACGCGTTCGGCGTTCTCCTCCCGCATCACCAGGTGCAGCATGTCGCCCTCCTGGATGACGGTGTCCCGGGTGGGCAGCATGCCCTCGCCGAGCCGGTCGATCCACGCGATGCGGCTGGTGGACTGGTCCTGGAACTGCCACACCCCATGCCCGACCCACGGCTCGGTCACCGTGACGTGGTCGACGCGGATGGTGCCCGACGGGTCCCGGAAGTCCGGCTCGGCGCCGGCGGGCAGCAGCCGGCGGAGCACCTGGTCGGCGGTCCACCGGACGGTCGCGACCGTGGTGATCCCCAGCCGCTGGTAGACCTCGGCCCGGCCGGGGTCGTAGATGCGGGCGACCACCTGCTCGATCCCGAAGCTCTCGCGGGCCACCCGGGCGGCGATGAGGTTGGAGTTGTCGCCGCTCGACACGGCGGCGAAGGCGTCCGCGCGGTCCATGCCGGCGCGGGACAGCACGTCCTGGTCGAAGCCGATGCCGGTGACCTTGGTGCCGGTGAAGGCCGGGCCGAGCCGGCGGAACGAGTCGGGGTTCGTGTCGATGACGGACACGTCGTGGCTCCGGTCCTCCAGGGACTTGGCCAGCGTCGACCCGACCCGGCCGCAGCCCATGATCACGACATGCACGGGGGAGACGCTACTACGGTCCGCACCGGCTGCCTGCGGTTGCGCACGAAGCGCCCCCGTCCGGCTTCGACCGTGGTCTAGCCTTGCCCCTCGTGGGCGTCGGCGATGTGACCAAGCGCGTGCTCCTCGGCCGCAAGCTGCGCAGCACCCAGCTCGGCGAGACGCTGCTGCCCAAGCGGATCGCCCTGCCCGTCTTCGCGAGCGATGCCCTCTCGTCGGTGGCCTACGCCCCCGACGAGGTCTTCATCATGCTCTCGGTGGCCGGAGCGTCGGCCTACGTGTGGTCGTGGAAGGTCGCGATCGTCGTGGCCATGGTGATGGCGGCCGTCGTCGCGTCGTACCGGCAGAACGTGCACGCCTACCCCAGCGGGGGCGGCGACTACGAGGTGGCCACGGTCAACCTCGGCAGGAGCGCGGGCACCACGGTGGCGAGCGCACTGCTCGTCGACTACGTGCTGACCGTCGCGGTCTCGGTCTCCTCGGGCGCGCAGTACGCCGCCTCCGCGGTGCCGCTGATCTCCGGGCACGAGGCGACGTTCGGCGCCGTCATGGTGCTGCTGCTGGCCGCGATGAACCTGCGGGGGGTCCGCGAGTCCGGCACCTTCTTCGCCGTTCCCACCTACGCCTTCATGGTCGCCATCTTGGGCATGTGCGCGCTCGGGCTGTTCCGCGAGCTGGCCGGCACCCTGCCCGACGTGGAGAGCGCGCGGTTCCAGATCGAGCCGCAGGCCGGGTACGAGGGCACCCTCACCACGGTCGCGCTGATGGTGCTGCTGGCCCGCGCCTTCTCCTCCGGCTGCGCCGCGTTGACCGGCGTCGAGGCCATCTCCAACGGTGTGCCCGCGTTCCGCCGGCCCAAGAGCCGCAACGCCGCGACCACGCTGCTGCTGCTGGCGATGATCGCGATCACGATGATCGTCAGCGTCATCGTGCTGGCGAACCGGATGAACGTGCGCTACGTGGACCCCGCGGAGCTGGACCGCCTCCGGGTCGCGGGGGGCGGGCCGGTCCCGGACGACTACGACCAGGACACCGTGATCGCGCAGATCGCCCGCGCGGTATTCGACGGGTTCCCGCCCGGCTTCTACGTCGTGGTCGCAGTGACCGGCATCATCCTGCTGCTCGCCGCCAACACCGCCTTCAACGGGTTCCCTGTCCTGGGCTCCATCCTGGCCAGGGACGGCTTCCTGCCCCGTCAGCTGGCCTCCCGGGGCGACCGGCTGGCCTACAGCAACGGCATCCTGATCCTGGCCGCCATGGCCATCGCCCTGATCCTCGCGTTCGACGCCGAGGTCACCCGGCTGATCCAGCTCTACATCGTCGGGGTGTTCGTGTCCTTCAACCTCAGCCAGCTCGGGATGATCCGGCACTGGACGCGGCACCTGCGCACCGAGACCGATCCCGCCGCCCGACGGCGGATGTACCGGTCACGCACCATCAACACCTTCGGGCTGGCGATGACGGCGGCGGTGCTCGTCATCGTGCTGCTCACCAAGTTCCTGGCCGGGGCGTGGATCGCGATCCTCGCCATGGGCACGTTCTTCGTGATCATGCGGGCGATCCGCACGCACTACGACAACGTGGGCGAGGAGCTGTCGGTGCAGGCGGACGACCAGGTGCTGCCCACCCGCGTGCACGCCATCGTGCTGGTGTCCAAGGTGCACAAGCCCACCATGCGGGCGCTCGCGTACGCCAAGGCGTCGCGGCCGAACCTCCTGGAGGCGGTGCTCGTGGACGCCGAGACCGTGTCCACCACCCGCATCCTGAAGGAGTGGGACGAGCGGGGCATCGACGTGCCCCTCAAGGTGCTGTACTCGCCCTACCGGGAGATCATCAGGCCGATCGTGCAGTACGTCCGCAGCGTCCGGGACGCGAACCCGCGCGGGGTGGTGGCGGTGTACATCCCCGAGTACGTCGTGGGGCACTGGTGGGAGCAGCTGCTGCACAACCAGACGGCGTTCCGGCTCAAGACCAGGCTGCTGTTCTCCGGCGGGGTGATGGTGACTTCCGTGCCCTACCAGCTGCGGTCCTCCGTGGTCGCCAAGCAGCGGGCCGAACGCTCCCTCGACCAGGTCCGAGCCGGGGACGTCCGCAGCGGGCGGGTGCGCCGCGACCCGGACCGGGACCGATCCGGGGAGGTGCATTGAGCGCCGGGCGTCCGCACCGTCGCCGTTCCTCCCGGACCCGTGGTCGAGGGCGGGCCGCTCGCCCGGACGCGGAGCGACCCGGAGGCGTGAGCCGGGTCGGCCAGCGGTACGACGTACGCACCGACCGGATCGCGCACGGCGGCTTCGCGGTGGCCCGCCACGAGGGGGTGGTGGTTTTCGTCCGCCACGCGCTGCCCGGCGAGCGGGTCGTCGCCGAGGTCACCGAGGGGCGGGAGGGTGACCGGTTCCTGCGCGCCGATGCCGTCGAGGTGCTGGAGCCCTCGCCGGACCGGGTGGAGCCGCCCTGTCCCTACGCCCGCCCGGGCCGCTGCGGCGGGTGCGACCTCCAGCACGCGACGCTGCCGGCCCAGCGCGCGCTGAAGGCGGCCGTGGTGTCCGAGCAGCTGCAGCGGCTCGCCGGCCTCGACGTCGACGTGGAGGTGGAGCCGGTGCCCGGCGACACCCATGGGCTGGGCTGGCGCACCCGGGTGCAGTGGGCGGTGACGCCGGACGGCACCCCGGGGCTGCGCCGGCACCGGTCGCACGAGGTGGTCCCCGTGGACCGGTGCCTGATCGCCTCGGACGAGCTGCCGGACGTCGTCGGCAGCTCCTGGCCGCAGGCCTCCTCGGTGGAGGCGATCGTCTCCGCGACCGGTCAGCGGCTCCGGCTGGCCACGACCCGGGACGGTTCGACGTACGCGGACGGGCCGCTGGTGCTGCGCGAGCAGGCCGTCGGTCGGCCGTGGCAGGTCACCGGGTCCGGCTTCTGGCAGGTTCACCCCGGTGCGGCAGACGCTCTGGTGACCGCGGTGCTCGAGGGGATCGCGCCGGCGCAGGGGGAGCACGCGCTCGACCTGTACTCGGGAGTCGGGCTGTTCGCCGCGGCACTGGCGGATGCTGTGGGGCCGACCGGGCACGTCCTGGCGGTGGAGTCCGACGCGGGCGCCGCCGCCGACGCAGCCGTCAACCTCGCCGACCTGCCGCAGGTGGCCGTGCTGCAACAGCGGGTGGACCGGGCCCTGACCGGCACCGGAGGCTCGGGGCCCCAGGTCCGCTCGGCCGACCTCGTGGTCCTGGACCCACCTCGCACAGGCGCGAAACGGGACGTGGTCGCCGGGATCGCGGCCCTGAAACCCCGGGCCGTCGGCTACGTCGCCTGCGACCCCGCCGCTCTGGCCCGCGACGTGTCCTACTTCGCCGCGCACGGCTATGCGCTGTCCTCCCTGCGCGCCTTCGACCTGTTCCCTATGACTTCCCATGTGGAGTGCGTTGCCCATCTCGTGAAGGGGTGAGCACCTACGGCGCCCTCTTCGGCTCGCTGCCGCGTCCTCTGCGGTGTGACGCAGGGACCAAGGCTGGATGAGACGGTAGAAGTGCGCCGTGAGCTGCCGGCCGAGTTGCCGTAACGACGCGGCGACCAGCGCGCTGGAGCATGAGCAGCTGAAAGAGCTCGGCGGAGTGGTACGTCCACAACAGGTCCCTGGTCTCGCGTGCCCCATGGCCTTCGTGCGGTGGGTGCATGGACCATAGTGGCTTGTCGCCCGCCGGCCTCTTGGTAGCCGTACGCGTGGTCAAGTTGCATCCCGTACCGGGGTCCGGGCTTACCGTCGAAGCGTGACCGAAGAGATGGCCAACCTGATCGGCCGACGACAACTGGGTCCCGACGGCGTGCACGCTTCCGACAGTCACGCAGCCCGTGCGTCGCAGGGAGCTCGATGAACTCTTCGCAGGCGACGTCGTGGCCGTGTGCCGGAGTCAGGGACGAGGACTCGGCTCGACCTGCGGCCCGACCGCGATGTCGCCGCTCGCGCGGCGGCCTTGACCGCGCGCGCGACATCTCGCGTTGGCACCGGGTCATGATCGGCGTGCTCCGCGCCGGGCAGGTTGCCGAGGCTGTCGGGATCAACGTCGAGACGCTGCGCTACTACGGGCGGCGCGGCATTCTCAGTCAACCCGACCGCAGTCCTGGCGGGCATCGTCTCTACCCCGAGACGACGGTGACGACGCTGCGGGTGTTCAAGGCTGCCCAGAGCCTCGGGTTCACCTTGGAGGAGGTCGTCGCGCTCCTTGACGCCGGACGCCATCGCCACGACCGCGCCCAGGGCGGGCTGCAGGCTAGAAGTGAGGCCAAGCTGGCCGAGGTGGAGCGGAAGATCGCAGACCTTCAGGCGAACCGGGCCAGTCTCATCGCCGCGCGTGATGTCGGGTGTGACGATCTGGTTCGTTGCTCAGAGTCCGATTGCTGCCCTATGCTCTGCGGGCAGATCGCTGCGCGACGGTATCGGGAGATCCCGTGAGGTTCGCTGTCACGAATCGCCACCTCTACGGCACAGCAGGCGCCGCCTGCGCAATCTGCTGCGCAGCACCGCTGCTTACCCTGCTCGGTATCGCTGGAGCAGCACCAGGAGCCTCGACCTTCGTGTTCGCCGGCGCTGTGTTCGCCACAGTGGTCGCGGTCGGGGCGGTGTCCGCTGGGTCGCGCCACTCGGTCTCCACGAGAGACGTTCGGCACGAAGGCCGGGTCGACATCGAGCTGACCGACCATCGGGGACGCCGCTCAGGAGCGCATCCATGATCGGCCGTCGACTCACAGTCACCGTTGAAGAGGAGAACCACAAATGAGCGCCACGATCGCCGACCATTGGGCTCAGGGCGACGTCTACCCACGCATCCTCGCCGCGCTCAAGGCGGCTGAGAAGGACTTGGCGGCCCTGACGGTGGAGGACCTCGCCCCTGTTGACCACTTCCACGCCCGCGGGTTCGCCGCCACCGTGGAACTGGGCGATGCCCTGCCACCAGTGGCACCGGACAGCCACCTGCTCGACGTCGGCTGCGGCCTCGGAGGCCCGGCACGCTACTTCGCACAGCGCTTCGGGTGCCGCATCAGCGGCATCGATCTGACCGGGCCGTTCGTCGAGGCGGGGCAGCGGCTCACTGGTCTGCTGGGCCTGGACGACCGGGTGGAACTCCGAGTCGGCGACGCACAGGCGCTGCCGTACGACGACGAGACCTTCGACGGCGGCTACGCCCAGCACGTCACGATGAACGTGCCCGACCGGCCCGCGTTCTTCGCGTCGGCATTCCGGGTGCTTCGGCCCGGGGGTTTTCTCGCGCTGACCGAGCACGGTCGAGGGCCGGGTCGGGAGCTGCACCACCCGGTTCCTTGGTCTGAGGACGGTTCCGGGGAGTACCTCGTCACCCCCGAGAAGACGCGGGAATTCCTCCAGGATGCTGGCTTCGTCGACATCGCCGTGACGGACACGGGACAGGACTACCTGGCGGCGTACCGCGCGATGCTGTCGCTGGCTGACAGTGGCGCCTTGCCGCCGCTGGGGGTGCATGTGTTGATCGGCCCGTCAGCTATCACCAAAGCCCGGAACTCGGTGCGCAACATCGAGGAAGGAGCCACTCGGCCCATTCGGGTGGTCTGCCACAAGCCCAGTTGACGCGTTCGCACGGTGCGCCGTGAGTCGACGACGAGTCGGCGGTCCGCGTACCCTCAGGGGGTGGCGGCAGCCGACCCCGACGACCTGCTGACAACGGGGAGCGCGGCCCTGGCGGCCGGACACTGGGCCGGCGTAAGGGCCGCCTTTGAGGACGCGCTCGCGCGGGAGCCGACCGCAGAGGCGCACGCGGGGCTCGCCGACGTGCTCTGGTGGGTGGGTGAGACCCAGGCCTCGGTGCAGCACCACGAGCGCGCGGATGCTGCCTTCTGCCACCGCGACGACCTGCCGAACGCGGCGATGGGCGCCGTCGGGCTCCACCTCACCTACCGCGCGAGCCTGGGCCGGACCGCGGTCGAACGGGGCTGGCCGGCCCGGGCCGCGCGCATGGTCGAGGAGGCTGGGCTGGCGCCGCTGGCCGGCTGGGTGGCGCTGGATCGCACTCACGCTCAGGCCCATCGACCTGTTCCCGATGACGCACCGTGTCGAGTGCGTCGCATTGCTGACGAAAATCGGCTCTGACCTGCGCTGATGCCATGTGTCAGTCGGGCGGAAGCAGGCTGCGCGCCATGGACCGCGAGAGCGGAACGTCTTTGTGGAAGCCGAAGCCCGCGATCGGGCGGTAGCCAGAGGATTCGTAGAGCTCGATTGCCTCCGGCTGCCGAATCCCAGTCTCCAGCACCATCGCCTCGGCACCGGTGGCGCGTGCGGACTCCTCCATGTGGGCGAGCATCGCGCGGCCGAGCCCGGCGCCGCGCATCCGCGGCACGACGTACATCCGCTTGACCTCGGCGGTTAGCGTGCAGCCGTCTACGACGACGTCAGTGCGCCACCGCCAGGCGCCGGTTGCCACCGGCCGCCCTTCTACGTATCCCACAAGGAAGTCGCCGTGCGGGTCGTCGAAGTGCGACGGGTCAATGGGCGTCTCGTCGCGAAGACCGTAGAGAGCGAGGTACTCCTGCTGCACCTGCTCCACGAGCAGGGCAGCATCGGGGTGCGTAATGGGAAGACGTTCGATCGTGATGTCGAGCGGCTGGACCGAATCGCTGCCGTTTATGGGCTCCTGCGCCTCGCTGCGCTGGTGCACTTGGTTCATCTGGCTCGGGGGGGTGTGGACGCCGTCGTCCTGCACCATGTGGGTCACTGCGGGTCTCCTACTGCCGTTGTCTCGTCGTGGTTGCGCGACACGAGCTGGAAGTGGGCGCCAGCTCGTCGTGCCGAGTAGTTCGGCGTGGCGGTGTTGGGCGTCGGTGATTGCCTGCATCGACCGACCACGCTAACTTCAGCCTACAAGGTGATCACCGAAATTGCTAGGCCAGTGAGTGCCCGCCTCACTTGCAGCCGCCAAGCACCCGGATACGCGAAGGAGTAAGGACAAGGGGACTCACTGGCAACTGCGCCCGCAGCCATCGCGCCCTTGGTCCTGGCCACGGCAGCCGTCCGGGCCCGCGAGCCAGCGGCCTCGGCCGCGCTTGCGGCTGGGCGTCGGTGGATGATTGAGCAGATACAGCAGACTGCATCGAAGGCAGTGTCATGACACGCAGGACCAGCATCATCCCTTCGGCCGTCGCCGAGGCCGCGATTCAGGGCGTCCTGACCGGCACGCTCGAGGACCTGACCACCCTCGTCCACCGCGACGCGACCAACCGCAAGGCGCTCGCGGAACCGCCCGCCACGCGCGGCCGCGGCCCCGCGGCCTTCAACGCCACCGGCGAATGCTGCGCGAGGCGTTCTCCGACCTCTCCTGGCAGACCGAAACCACCGTTGTCGAGGGCGACTTGGTGGTCACCTTCGGTTCGATGTCTGGCCGGCACACCCTTCGTTGTCTGGACGCGGACGAGCGGAGCGAGCGAGTGTTCACGCCCACCGGTCGCGGCTTCAGCGTGCGTCAGGGGCACTTCCAGCGGATCCGCGACGGGCTCGTCGTCGAGCACTGGGCCGTCCGGGACGACCAAGGGATGGCCATGCAGGCGGGCTGGATCCCGCCGACCCCGGCCTTCCTCGTGCGGTGCGCTCGCGACACGGCGAGCCAGACGAGGTCATAAGCTACCTGGGACCTCTCGGTCACAACGTGACCATGCCCGGCACCCAGGCAAGACCCTGCCCCCTGTCGCGCCGCTCGGAAGCTGGCTTGTAGGTTAGGAGCGTCTTCGCCAGTCCAATTGAGGCTAGCCGGCCCAGTGACGGGGCCGAAAGATCCGGCCAGGCAGGGTGGCCTCAGCGTTACCGCGGGCCGCTGCTACTTGAGGCTGGCTCAGAAACAGCGTGTCAGCGAGACGCGCGTCCCTGAGGTCGGCGCCACGCAGATCGGCGCCGAGCAAGTCGGCTGAGGTGAGGTCGGCACCGCGTAGGTCCGCGGTAATGAGCAGAGATCCCCGTAGGTTGGCGCGGCGCAGGTCCTGCCCGCGAAGGTCCCGTCCAGCTAGGTCTCGGTGGGGCTGGTCGTGCCGGCCGCGGTGCGCCGAGCTAACGCGGCGCAGCAGGTCGCTGATGCGCTTCCTGAGGCCGTTCATATCGATGGCAAGAATCTCCACCGGCCTACCCAGCGTCAGCCCCGCGACCTCAGCTTCGAGCTCGGCAGCACCGCTGAGCGGATCGAGAGCGGCTGCTTCACGCAGGTGCCAGCGCAGTTCCTGCAGCATTCGGGTGGCCGCGAATACTGCGGCCAACTCGTCGAGGTCTTCCACCTCGCGCCAGGTGGCACCCTCATAGGTTCGCTCCGTTACCAGTTGGCCGGCCCCGAAGCATTCAAAGATCACGCACCCCGGCCAACCCGTCGAGCCCAGCCGCTCATGAATGTCGCACAAGTCGTGCCGGTCTAGATGCGCACACGGCACTCCGCCGGCCTTGTTGAGAGCGAATTCGGATGACCTCTCGAACGGCAGCAACACACAGCACAGGCCAGAGCAGCGGCTGCAGTCCGAGTGCAGGTCCGCGTCCGTGGTCATGGGTTCATCACCGAACCAACCTCCTCGGTTCCCAGCATGACCCCCTGTTGATAACGCTGCGAGTCAGCATTGAGAGTGTGAGTGCGAACGCGTCGGTGCCACGGTCGTGACCGAGCCTTCGTTGCCCGTAACGCCCGAGTCGGTGAGCTGAACAAGGACGATCTTCCTGAATCTGGGCGCTCCGAGGTACGAGGCTCCCCGCGGCAGCGACGGGCCAACGGCGTCGCAAGGGCACCCTAGTGCTGGTGGCCCCGCCCGTAGGTGGCGCGGCGCCAAATCCGCTCAACCGGACCCCGGCCCATACGACCGACCCACCACACGCTGGCGACGAGCTGGGTCAGGTAGATCGTAAGGGCGATGGTGACCCCCGCGGCAACGCCGACCTCGCCGTACAGGTGGAAGCCGTAGGAGTACATGAGGGTGGTCAGGACCAGCGACTGCAGCAGGTAGTTGGTCAGGGCCACCCGGCCGGCAGCGGAGAGGACGCCGAGTGTCCAGCGTTCGCACAGAAGCACAACGGCTGAGCCCAAGCCCAACGCGAGGAGAGGTGCTGCCAGTGCCATCAGGAGGATCTGTCCCGCCAGGACGGTGAACAGCCCTCCCACGCCCTGGACGACCACGATCAGGATGTTGAGGGGGAGGCCGATGCCGATACCGATGCGCGCGGTGGCGACGAACGTTGCTCGGTGGGTCGCGACATCGGCGAGGAGACCGGTGCGGGCGATGTACATGCCGAGCAGCATCAGAGCGAGCACGACGAACGAGAAGGTGAGTCCGAAGATCAGACCGCCGGGCTTGCTGAGCCGCTCCTGGACCAGCTCGAGATAGTCGCCGTGTCGATAGATCTGGTTGAGCCTGGCCACTTCGGTCATGTCGGCGGCGGCCGCGGATCGCTCACTGGCGGCTAGGGCGGTCGAGCCGGTGAGGGCTCGGACCGCAAGGAGGACCAGACCCCCGAGACCGATCGCCGAGAGTGTGCTGAGGATGCCGATCGCCCAGCGTAGTTGGGTACGGGCCGTGCGGTTGACGAACAAAGCCACCACCACACTCACGACGGCGTACGTCGTGAGGATGTCGCCGAACCAGACCAGGAGAAGGTGCGCGACTCCGATGACGCCCAGCGCGGTCATCCGACGGGCGTACAGCCGACGCCAGGGGAGCCCGCGCGCCTGCCAGCGGGCGACCTGGGTGGCGACCCCGAAGCCGAAGAGCATGGAGAAGAGGCTGATGAACTTGCCCTCTGCCAGGACCTTAACCAACACCGCGGCGACCCGGTCGGCGGTGCCGTCGATCGTGGTGGCCGCCAGGTGCTCGAAGGACGGCGACGCCTTGAAGAGCAGGACGTTGACCACGACGATGCCGCCGAGGGCGATCCCGCGCAGTACGTCGACGGCGGGAAGGCGGCTCTCACGGTGACCCGTGGTGGGCACGGGCGAGGCTCGGTCGGGAAGCGGTGTGGCCGACGTGGAGGTCATTGTGATCCTTCATTTGAGAGAACAGAGTGTTGCGTCAATACTAGGCTGGCAGATCGCCAGACACGCTGTCAAGCTAAATGGGTGATTGATCAAACGCACTGTGAGGCGGAATGTGAGATGCTGTGCGTATGGGGACGAGGAAGTACGAACAGGTGCTCCGGGCGGAGGCGGCAGTGGAGACCCGGCGGCGAATCCTGGAGGCAGTGGGGCAGAGGCTGCGGGAGGCGCCGACGGAGCAGCCGAGTCTCGAGAAGGTGGCCTCGTTGGCGGGAGTCTCACGGTCGACCATCTACACGGACTTCGGCTCACGGGCCGGACTCTTCGACGCATTCGTCGCCGATCTGTGGGACCGCACCGGCTTGGAGGAACTGGGCGAGGCGGTCAAGAGCGGCGACGCTCGCGAGCACTTGCACCAGGGGATCGCTGCCGCGAGCAGGATGAAAGGCCGCGAGATCGCGATCTACCGGGTGCTGCACGCCATGGACCGGCTGGACCCCGAGTCGGCCGGCGGGGCGGTGCGGCACATGGAGGAGGACCGCAAGGTCGGGATGAAGCGTCTTGCCGCTCACCTTGCCGAAGGTGGCGTGCTGCGCGACGACGTCAGCAAGGACGAGGCGTTCGACGTGCTGTGGGTGCTGACCAGTTTCGAGGCGCTTGACCTGTTGGTGACCGGGCGCAGGATGTCCGTCGAGCGGGCGATCGACACCTTGGTGACCATGGCGGAGCGAGCGGTGTGCCGTCCCGTGCGAACTCGGTCGGCGCCCAAGAAGGGTTGACGCGCCGGCTCGTAGCTTCGACAGCCGCTAGCTGTAGGTGTGCCGGCCCGAGAGCGTAGCGCGATCCGTCGTCCGCCCGGCGCGACCAGAAGCGTGGCCCACGAAGTGCATGAGACTGCCCGTATCGGCCGCCGCAGGCGCGTCAACGACTCGGCGTGCTCCATGGTGGTGCAAACCGGGATGGCACGATCACGTGCGGGAGGTTCGGGGCTGGAGGGTGCCCGCCGGCGCATAGCGGCCAGGTGCCTCAGTGGGACGCCGTGAGGGATCACCGCTGCTCAAGCCCGAGCGAGCGTGACTTCCGCGCCGCGCTAGTCCGCGACGCGGTTTCTCAGGTCACAGACGAGCGGATCGCTGACCTCGAGAGAATAGGAGTGCGGATCGAACCTCAGCGACGCGGTCGTCGCCCTCACGGCCGCATCTTCTGCGGCACGTTCCATCGGCGGCGGGGTGGGGTTGCCGCCGACCGCCTAGATCTGGCGGCAACGCTCGAGGTCGGGGCCGACCCAAGACATTTGACCGCGAGATGAAGCCGCCCGCCGAGCACCTACCCGACGGCGGCGTGCTGCGCGACGACAGCAAAGAGCAGCTTGCGACACGCTGTGGAGGCTGACCACCTACGAAGCTTCGACGCCCTCGAAGCCCCAGGATCTGTTGGTGACGGGCGGCGGATCGGCTCCACCGGCGCTTGACACTCTGATGGCGAACAGATCGGTCAGTGTGCCATCCGAGCGAGCCAGGGCCTTCACGCAGGAAGGCGTGAGGTTGCCGGCTCGTCATGTCGGCAGCCGGAAGCCACAGGCGTGCTGCACGCTGACCAGTAGGGGCCAGCGGGGCGTGTGCCGCTCCCAGGATCCAGCCCCACACCTAAGCCGCCGACCACAGCCAGAGCCTGCGCGTGCCGAGGCACGGTCGGCAGCACAGGCTCCTTCGCAGTAGTCATCGTCGCGGCCCGGGTCGAGGCCGATCGATCAGCCCCGCGCGATGCCTGGGGAGCAGAACTGGGGAGTCGGGAGGTCGGTCATGGGTGCTTGCTCGGGCGAGTGTGTTGCCCGGCGTCGGTCTTCGTGTGGTGTCGGGCTCAGCCGGCGAGCGGTCGGTGGGAGGCCCGGCGGACGTGCCGCGTGGCCAGGGCGCCGCGGATGAGAAAGCTGGGGGTGGGTGGGATCCAGCCGGCCTGGGCGGCCATGCCCTGGTCGTCGCGGATGGCTCAGTGCTCGACGACGAGACCATCGACGATCCGCTGGAAGTGGGCCTGACGGACGCTGATGTCCTCCCGGTTGGGACGAGTACGCGCTCGACCTGGGCGTCTGGGGTCCACACGGTGAAGTTGCCGGTGTGCGTTCCGGACATCTGTCCGTAGGTCACCACGATGTCGCCCTCGGTCATGGACCGCTCGGTGGTCCAGGTGAGGTCTGAGAACGCTTCGCGGAGCCATTCCCCAGTGGCGTGGGACGCCCGGGGTCCGGTGCCGCGGGAGCTGGGTGGTTCGCTGATGGACTCGCGATTGGTGGCCTCGGGGTGTACCAGCTTCGCGAGGTCCTCGAGTGTGCCGCCGAGAGTGGCGCGGATGGCCGATTCGGCGATGGACACCGCCGTGTGGCGGGTGGTGGGGTTGGTCATGGAGGGCTCCTTGTCAGGGCGTGTCGTGGCCGGCGGCTTGGGCACGGTGAAAACTTTCGGTGGAGGAAACAGATTCGTCGGGCCAAGAAGGCTGATGGGGCGATGTCAAGAGCTGCACCACCAAACCCAAGACCCGTGGGGTCAGTGCTGGTCTAGCCGGAAGCCGTAGCCTCGGTCTGCGTGGAGTCGGACGACGAGCCGTCGCTCGGTGAGCATCAGCTCGTGGAAGGGCTCCCAGTCGTCGGGTTCTCCTTGCATGGCGCGGTAGTGGTCGCGCAACTCGGCCATGACCTGATCGTCCGCGTCTACTACCGGTGCGGTCATGGTGACCGCACCCTCCAGGACCGCGTAGGACCAGAAGTCGGGACCGTTGACGTGAAGGGCCCCCCAGGGCGTACGCCGCAGGTTGGCGGTCTTGGCCCGGCCTGGAGTCGTGGAGATCCGGACGACGCGGTCGTCGCTCAGGGCGTGCAGCACGTTGGACAGCTGGGGCCGGCCGTTGCCCCGGATCGTGACCAGCGTGCCCTGGTGGGAAGCGCGGGCCAGTTCCAGGGCGGCGCGGTGCCCGATCGTGGTCATCTCAGATCCTTCGGCTCGGTTGGAAGCAGATCATGCGAGCGGCTCCGGGTCGTGGGTGTTGACCGTGCGCAGGCCGACGAGGGCCGCCGCAGCGAGCAGTGCCGCGCCCATCAACAGCGCCGCACCGAACCCATCGGTGAGGGCCTCGACCGCGTTGGCACCCGCTGCCATTCGGTTGTTTGTAACGGCGTCAGAGATGGCGAGCAGCACGGCCAGCCCGAGGGCGGCGCCGACCTGCTGGCCGGAGTTGAGCAACGCCGCCGCTGTCCCGGACCGGTCCTCGCCGACGCCGGCGTTGCCGGCCGCTACGACAGTGACGAAGACGAACCCGATGCCGCTGGAGAGGACGAGCAGCCCGGGCAGCAGGTCGGCTGCGTAGGTCCCGTCCGGGGACAGCCGCGAGAGCAGGAGGAGTCCGAGCGCCGTGGTCAGTGAACCACCCACGACCAGTGGCCGGGTCCCGACGCGGGCGACGAGCTGGGCGGCGGCTCCAGATGACATGGCGGCCACAAGACACGAGGGAACGTAGGCAAGCCCAGTGCGGATGGGCCCGAAGCCGAGCACCTCCTGCATGTAGACGGTCACGAAGAAGAACAGGGAGAGGAAGCCTCGAACGCCGCGAGCTGCACGAGGTTGGCGGCCGCGACCCCGGGCAGGCGCAATAGGGACAGAGGAAGTAGCGGCTGCGCGGCCCTCCGCTCGACCTCCACGAAGCCCGCGAGCACGGCCCCTGCGACGAGCAGCTCGACCACGGTCAGGGCGTCCGACCACCCGCGGTCGGGCGCCTCGACAAGCGCATGGACGAGGACCACCATGCCGCTGGTAGCGAGCACGGCCCCCAAGACGTCGAACCGGCCGCGGCGACCACGGGGGCGGTCGGCCGGGACGATCGCGAGGATCGGACCGACGAGGAGAGCGCACAGCAGCGGGTTGATGAACATCACCCAACGCCAGTCGGCGAGCTCGGTGAGCACTCCACCGGCCAGGACGCCGACGGCCGACGACACTCCTGCGACTGCGCCCCAGACGCCGAGCGCGACATTGCGATCAGCGCGCTCGGTGAACGTGGTCGTGAGGATCGACAAGGCTGCCGGCAGGCTGAGGGCAGCGCCGACGCCCTGCACCAGGCGCGCTCCGACGAGCCACTCGGGCGACCGGGCGAATCCACCCACCAGGGAGGCGGCACCAAACACGGCCAGCCCGGCTAGCAGTACCCGTCGCCGTCCGAGTAGGTCTGCTGCTCGGCCGCCGAGCAGCATGAATCCGCCGTAGGTGAGCAGGTAGCCGCTGGGCACCCACTGGAGCTGCTGCAGCGAGATGTCCAAGTCGTCTCGGACCGCCGGCAACGCAACGTTCACGATCGTCGCGTCGACGAAGTCGAGGAAGGCCACGGCTCAGACGAGCGCCAGGACCGGGCGGCCGCGACGGCTGCGGAGGTTGGAGGTTGTCGGCTCGGTGAGATGGGTGGTCATCGGGTCTCCTTGTGGGAATCGCGCCCGTCGGCGAGCAGCGGCTGGGGTGTGTAGGGAGCGGGAATGGTGGTGATCGGGTCGTCCAGCGCGACACCCTCGCGACGGCGCGCGACCGCCCGCACGTAGCCCAGGTAGTTGCCGCGGTCGGCCTCGAGAGCCGCGATCTCCGGTGCGTTGTCCGGTGCGACCGCGTGCTGCCACTGCAGCCAGAGCCGCCAGCCCTCGTCAAGCGCGTCAGCGTGCTCGACATCGACGACGCCACTCCTGCCCCAGTGCCGGCGCCACCAGGTCGCGGTCTGCAGGCAGGCCAGGCTCGGCTCCCACCAGGCCTCCAGGTGTGCCGGAGGGCGGTCGTCGATGTCTTGGGTCAAGCCGGCACCGGCGATCGCAATCTGGCCCCGAGGCTTGACCAGCCGGGCCAGGTAGGGCAGGTACAGCGCGTCGGTGCCGTAGTAGACGTAGGAGTCGACGCTGATGACGGCGTCGAAGAAGTCGCGGGGGAACGGCAGTGCCCGCGCCTCGCCGTGAAGGGCGAAGACGTGGTGGTCGACGCCGGCGTCGCGGAACCGACGGGCGCGGTCGTCAACGGGGAACCACAGGTCGACCGACCAGACCTCGACGCCGAACTCGCGGTGCAAGAAGACCGAGGAGGCACCGCGGCCGGATCCGAGGTCGAGCACGCGCATGCCTGCACGGAGGTCTACCACCTCGGTCAACCATTCCGTTAACCACAGTGAGTTGGCCCCACCGCTGACGCACGAGCGCAACCAGGCCGGGTGATAGGCCGCGGCCCGCGGGAAGCGCTGGTGGGCCAAGAGGGCGTCGTTCATCGGGTAACTCCTGGGGAGTGATCGGTCGGTGCGATCGGCGCGAGCAGGTCGTCGATCGCTCGGGTGAGGTCGGCAGCTGCTCGGTCGAGGGTGTCTGCGAGGTACCAATGGGCTACGGGCACCGCGTCGGGACGGACGAGCAGGGCCCCGAGCGGCCGGATGCCGAGCGCGTGCAGCGTCCCTGGCGGGAGGACAGCGGTGTGGATGGGAGGATGGTTCGAGAGTCGGGTGACGGCGTCGGCCCAGGGAGCGCCGGCTCCGGTGAGCAGAGTGAGGCCACCGGAGATCAGGTCGAGCGTGGAGCGCGGGGTCTCTCCGGGGCCGGTCGGCGGCAGCCACGCGTGCTGCACGCGGCCGCCGAGGTCATGCAAGAGCTCGGTCAGCACCGTGTGGCACCCACCGTTGGGGTCGGCCGCTCGAGCAACGTCGGCGGCGGCCAGTGGACGCATCTCCTCCTCGTAGGTGTCGAGGAACCCGGGCGGGGCCCAATTATGGACGACCCACGCGAGGCGCCAGCCCAGTGCGAAACCGTCGCGGACCGCCATGGCCAGTCCGTTGCCCCCGCGGGGCGTCACGCGGTGGGCTGCGTCACCGACCACATGCACGCGGCCCAGCGAGTAGCGCTCGGCGAGGATGGCGCCGGCCACGAAGGTGCTGGTCCTGGTGATCAGGATGTCGAGATCCGGTACCCCGACGGCGGCGCGGATTCGCTTCGTAAGGACCGACGTGTGAGCCGCGGCATCCAAGTCGTCGTCAGGGCCCAGCGCCACCCCGTACTGCCAGCGCGCGCCGCCGCCAGCAGGGATCAGGACGCCGGCGCCGCTCGGGTCGCCGACCGTGTAGAGCGCGTGGCGGTGCTCACCGAGGAGCGGCCACAACGCTGCACGGAACTCAGCGCTGACTCCGCGCATCACGTCGGGGTCGCCCACCAACTCGATCCCGACGAGCTGGCGCACGGTGCTGCGCGCACCGTCGGCGCCGATCACGAACCGAGCGCGCAGACGGCCCGGTGTCGAGTCCTGGTGCGTGCTCACGATCAGGTCGACACCCTCCGCGTCCTGCTCGAGCCCAGTTATCTCGGCGCCACGGAAGACGGTCGCTGAGGGGTGTCGCAGAAGCTCATCAAGCAGCACCCGCTCGAGGTCGTCCTGAGCCACCCGGACCGATGAGGTCGGACTCACCACCTCGCTCTGGGCGTGGTCGGGCACGTTGATCCGGCGGCGCACCCCGGCGCCGGCCTCGGCCACGGTAGCCACCTCGAGGAGGGTGAGGTCGACGTCGTCGGCGCACGCTCGGAGCTCGGCCTCGATGCCCCAAGAGCGGAAGAGCTCCATCTGACGCACGGTGACGCCGACCGCGCGGGGAAGGTCGGAGACGCGGGTTCGCTTGTCGAGGACCACGATCTCGGCGCCGGAGCGCGCCAGTGTCACCGCGGCCACGAGTCCGGCCGGGCCGGCACCGACGACGGCGACGTTCGTATGGCGGGGAAGGTGGGTCACTGGATTCTCTCATTTCGCACGGCAACTTGTACTGTGAATATTACACCAATTGATCTAACGGACTGTCAAGTCAAAAGTCGCCCACTCCGACTCGAGGGCCTAGTCGTCCTTGACGATCAGCTTGGCCAGACGCAACCGAGGTCGAGGGGTCAGGGAAGCGTCAGCGTGGGTCATGAAGGCCTCCTGCTGCGTGAAGTGGTTCCTCGACAGCTCCACTCCAGAATGCTGTCGCGGTGTCGCAGGAGGGGGCGCTGGAGCAGATGCCTACGAACGGCGACCAGGTTCACCTCCACAGCCAGACGCCAAGGCGCGGGCGTGGGGAGTCGCCCCGGCGGCACCACGGCGGTTCGCAGCCTTGCGTCGGTCTCACAGCATCGTCGGGCCCCAAGCGATGCTGGTGTTCTCGAGAGCGCAGGCCGCCGATGGCCAGCTGGGGGTGGATGCCGTGCGAACTCGATCGAGGGCACGGTGGAGCTGAGCTGGCCGAACGTCGCGATCCAGGCCACAGGCTCCATTCCTCGGAGAGAACTCGTCGCGCCCCGATGCTTGCGGTCGGCGGAACAGGCGTCAGGGGACCGCGACGTCGACGTGGTCGTCAGCGACGCGGCCCGGTCGTCACTCCGGCGGCTCCCGGCCCGCTGGCGGTTTGTGATAGAGCCCTTTGACGAGGACGTGCGGGCAGTTGTCAATCAGGTGTGTGACCTCGTCACCGCATCGAAGCCTGCGATGCCGGGTCAATCTCGCCATGACCCCAGTACCGCGGTGCCTACGTCGACGGTCAATGTCGAGCGGCTGGCATCGGGCCAACTGGCTATAGCTGGTGAAGTCGCGGGAACGCCGTCAGCAACAGGGAACCTCATGCCACTGTCGATCGAGGAGACGGCATCTGGATCAATAGCAAGCGAGATCTGCCGGTTTGCAAGGCGCTGGCGCTGCGGCAAGACCGGCAGCAGCCTTCTCGTCCACCTGCGGCGCGCCGGTGCGCCAACCGAGGCGGCATCCGGATCGGCTCGAGCGAGATCGACCGGTGCCTCTACGATGTCGATTAGGTCGCAGCAAGCCTTGCTGTTGATCTTCTGCGGCCGGAGACCGATGGGTGGCTCGTCCTCTTCCTCGAGCTCATCGATGACAACGCGTTGACTCCCGCGCTCGAGGCGCGCATCCGCAGCGCCATCCGCACCGGCGCGTGCACGGCACGTGCCAGACCAGGTCGTGCAGGCCCCGTCCATTCCGCGCACGACGAACGGCAAGGTCTTGGAGGTGCCGATCAAGCCGATTCTGATGGGTCAGCCACCAGCCGAGGTCCTCTCACTCGACGCGATGGTGAACCCAGAATCCGTTTCCTTCTTCGAGACGTTCGCGCTAGCCACGTTCGCCACGTGAGGGGGACGACCGCGCTCTCCGGGGCATCTTGCCCTGGGCCGAGGGTCCCTTGAGCGGCACGAGCGTTGCGCGGCGGTTGATCGGTGTGTCGAAGGCATCGAGTTCCCCGGCACGAAAGCGATCGATGGCGTCGCCAACCGGATGGACGAGCTCAGCCAGACGAGCTTCGAGATACTGAGCGACAGCCTGTTGTGCGGCCCGCCGCTCCGACTTAGGTCTACAGCGACGTCGGTCTCGCGATGGTCGACGCCCACCTGACGCGCATGCTCGGTGAGCGCGATCAGGAATTCGTGAGGCTCGAGGAGGGTCGGGACCTCTAGGATCACTGTCGTGAACCCGCGCTTCCTGATCCTCCCCCCTCCGGTCCGCTGACCGGAGCACCTCGCGACCCCTGAGGGGTCGCTGTCGAGGGCTGCTCCAGACGACTCCGTCGCCCCTCCTCCCGGAAGCAGACCCCTCATGTCCACCTCCTCGTCATCGGCCCGCCTCGGGCTGGTCGAGATCTCCCTCGCCGGTGTCCTCTGGGGCACCGGCGGCCTCGCCGTCCAGCTCATCCGCGAGCGCGTCCCCATGTCCGTGCTCACCATCAGTGCCTGGCGCATGGGCCTGGCGGCCCTGGTCCTGCTGGCCACCCTCCTGCTGCTCCGGCGACTGCCCGACCTCCGACGGCTGCTCCGCGAGGGTCCCGGGACCGCGGTGCTCGTCGGGCTCTGCACGGGTGCCTACCAGGCGCTGTACTTCGCAGCCGTGGTCGCCGTGGGTGTCACCGTCGCGACCGTGGTGGCGCTCGGGCTCGCGCCCGTGCTGCTCACCCTGGCCGAGAGCGTCACGGCCCGGCGTCTCCCGGGCCGCGGACGGGTCCTGGTCCTGACCGCCGCCCTCGGCGGGCTGGTGCTCGTGAGCGCGGCGGCCGGCCTGTCGGTGACCGGGCCCCATCCTGTCCTCGGCGTCGCGCTGGCCACGGGCTCCGGAGCGACGTACGCCCTCGCGACCGGGCTCGGCCGGCCACTCGCCGGGTCCACCAGCCCACTGGTGCTGGCCACCGTGACCGCGACGGCCGGCGCCCTCGGTCTGCTGCCCCTCGGGCTGCTCGCGACCGGCCCCCACACCACCACCGACCCGGCGGCGGTCGCGCTGCTCGCCTACCTCGGGGTGGTGACGCTCGCCGTCGCCTACGGCCTGATGTACGCCGGGCTGCGGACCGTCCGGGGCAGCGCCGCCGTGATCGCTACCCTCCTCGAGCCGGTGACCGCTGCGGTGCTCGCGGCCGTGGTGCTCGCCGAACGGCTCGGTGCCCTCGGCGTGGTCGGCGCCGCGCTCATCCTCGTCGCGGTGGCCGGGCTCCAGAGCGAGGGCCACGAGGACCCGGGCGACGAGGGGGACGACGAGGGCACACGGATGGTGCCCGAGGGCCCGACCCCGCTGTGAGCCGCGCGGCCCCCGGCAGTGGCCCGGTCTGAGGGATATCCCGTGGCCGCGGCGCCTGCCTCAGCCGCAGACTGGAGGCGAGAGGAGGAGCCATGATCGAGCCGCCGGTCACGACCTAGGACGAGCGCACGCGGGAGGCGCCGGGTGCCCGCCAGCTGCCGCGCCTGCTGACGCCGTTCGCGATCCCGGCCTACCGCACGATGGCCGTCGCCTAGTGTGCGGCGCCTTCGCGTACGGCGTCTGGACCGTGGCACTGGCCTGGGAGGTGATCCGCCTCGGCGGGGGCCGGCCCAGCTCTCGGTGGTCTCCACCGCGGGCGCCGTCGGCGTGCTGCTGCCCGCCATGCTCGCCGGGTGTTCCCGACTCTCGTCACCTCCTCCGCGCTGTCTGTAGCGATCACAGCGCGAGGCTACGAAGAACTGTGCGCTTGGGTGGCCCGATCGTCCGGCCAGCCATGGTCCAGGACCTCGGCATGTGTCTCTCTTCGTCAACCTTGGGCGCCGAGGACGACGGCGAGGGTAGGTTTTGTAGGGCCAAGATCTCGCCGAGAGCAAACTCAGCAGAGACCAACGGTGCGGCTGTCTGGCGGCAGTGAGATACCACCGATGACCCAAGGCATCGGAAAGCGGCAGTTGCCGGTGGATGACATTCCTCGGTTAGAAGCGCCATGTAAGCCTGCGGCGCAGGTTGCTGGCACGCCAGTGCCACCCGACAACATGTGACACCGCGCCAAGTCAAGAACCCCATCAGGCAGGGGACCGTTACTGCCGGTGCCGTGCGTTTGAGCTCGTATGCGAGCGGCGGAGACAACTGACACGAGGGCTCGGAATGGGCTCGCTTTGAATCGCAAAGACCTGCACCGCGGTGCTGACACGAGCAGTGGCGCCCGGAAGCATCGCCGCAGGTCAGAGCCGCGTTTAGGCCGTGCCACCGCAGCCGATCGCAACTCCGCGCACTTACGCTCGGGGCCATGTACCGCTTCCCGATGCCGCACCACGTCGAGTGCGTCGCCGTTCTCGTCCCCTCGGACCGGTAGCCGTCGGCCACGCAGATTCCCTGGGGGCCCAGTGAATCTGGCACGCCCACAGCGTTGCAACGGCGGGGGTGTGCACGTTTCCCTGGGGGCCCAGGGAATCTGCGGCCCGCTCTCGAGACGTGGCGGCGCGCCCTGGCGGGATGCCTCGACGGCGTGTATCTTGACATCAAGAGACTTCGGGGCGGACCCCGGCTGTCGACGGGTACGACGAGTGGGCAAGATGGACCCGACGGCAGCAGTCACCGACTGACGAGGAGATGGCGCATGTCGAACGTCGACAGCTTCGGCGCGAAGGGCACCCTGCAGGTGGGGGACCAGAGCTACGAGATCCACCGGCTCGACGCAGTGACCGGGGAGGGGCTGCCCGCGGACGCGGTGGAGTCGCTGCCGTACAGCCTCAAGGTGCTGCTGGAGAACCTGCTGCGCACCGAGGACGGCGCCAACATCACCCGCGAGGACATCCTGGCGCTGGCCGGCTGGGACGCCGACGCCGACCCCAGCAAAGAGATCCAGTTCACGCCCGCCCGCGTGATCATGCAGGACTTCACCGGTGTCCCGTGCGTCGTGGACCTCGCGACGATGCGCGAGGCGATGTCCGAGCTCGGCGGCGATGCCACCAGGATCAATCCGCTCGCTCCTGCCGAGATGGTCATCGACCACTCCGTCATCGCGGACGTCTTCGGCACCCCCGAGGCGTTCGAGCGCAACGTCGAGATCGAGTACGAGCGCAACAAGGAGCGCTATCAGTTCCTTCGCTGGGGCCAGGGAGCGTTCCGCGACTTCAAGGTGGTGCCTCCCGGCACCGGCATCGTGCACCAGGTCAACATCGAGCACCTCGCCCGGACCGTCTTCACCCGCTCCCAGGACGACGGGACCATCGCCGCCTATCCGGACACCTGCGTGGGCACCGACTCCCACACCACCATGGTCAACGGCATCGGCGTCGTCGGCTGGGGTGTGGGTGGCATCGAGGCCGAGGCTGCCATGCTGGGCCAGCCGGTGTCCATGCTGATCCCGCGCGTCGTGGGCTTCAAGCTCAACGGCGACCTCCCGGAGGGCGCCACGGCCACCGACCTGGTGCTGACCATCACCGAGATGCTCCGCAAGCACGGCGTGGTCGGCAAGTTCGTGGAGTTCTACGGGCCCGCTTTCTCCGCGCTTCCGCTGGCCAACCGCGCGACCATCGGCAACATGTCGCCGGAGTTCGGCTCCACGATCGCGGTCTTCCCGATCGACGAGGAGACCACCAAGTACCTCGAGCTCACCGGGCGCCCGCCCGAGCAGCTCGCCCTGGTCGAGGCGTACGCCAAGGAGCAGGGGCTCTGGCACGACCCTGCGGCCGAGCCGCGCTACTCAGAGAAGCTCGAGCTGGACCTGGCCACCGTCGTCCCGTCACTGGCTGGTCCGAAGCGCCCGCAGGACCGGGTGTCGCTCTCGGACGCGAAGGAAGCCTTCCGGGTCGCGCTCGCCGACTACGTCGCGGCTGACGTCACCGGCTCGGAGGACCGGAAGCCGGGAGTGCCTCAGCAGGAGAAGCCGTACGGCGTGCAGTCCGAGCAGGATGAGGCCTCCGCGGAGTCGTTCCCGTCCTCCGACCCGCCTGCCAGCAACGGCGGCGGCGGCGACGAGCAGCCCGCCGAGGAGGAGCCGGTGGACGCGCATGCCGCTGCCCAGCAGGCCTCGGGTCGGCCCTCGCAGCCGACGCCGGTCACCCTCGACGACGGCAGAACCTTCGAGGTGGACCACGGCGCCGTCGCGATCGCCGCGATCACCTCGTGCACGAACACCTCCAACCCGTCGGTGATGATCGGCGCTGCGCTGGTGGCGAAGAAGGCGGTCGAGAAGGGGCTGACCACCAAGCCCTGGGTGAAGACGACGCTGGCCCCCGGCTCGAAGGTGGTCTCCGACTACTACGAGCGCGCAGGGCTCACGCCGTACCTCGACAAGCTCGGCTTCAACCTCGTCGGCTACGGCTGCACCACGTGCATCGGCAACTCCGGACCCCTGATCCCGGAGGTCAGCCAGGCCGTCCAGGACGGCGACCTCGCCGTGGTCTCGGTGCTGAGCGGCAACCGCAACTTCGAGGGCCGGATCAACCCGGACGTGAAGATGAACTACCTCGCCTCGCCGCCGCTGGTGGTGGCCTACGCGCTGGCCGGGTCGATGGACCTCGACCTGTTCAACGACCCGCTCGGGCGCGACACCGATGGCAACGACGTCTTCCTGCGCGACGTCTGGCCGACCGCCGCCGAGGTGGAGGAGGTCATCGCCTCGGCGATCACCTCCGACATGTTCACCGAGGACTACGCCGACGTGTTCGCCGGCGACGAGCGGTGGCGGAACCTGGAGACCCCCGACGGGGACACCTTTGCCTGGGACCCGGAGTCGACGTACGTGCGCAGGCCGCCGTACTTCGACGGGATGCCCGAGCAGCCCACGCCGGTGACCGACATCGAGGGCGCCCGGGTGCTGGCGAAGCTCGGCGACTCGGTGACCACCGACCACATCAGCCCGGCAGGCGCCATCAAGAAGGACTCCCCGGCCGGGAGCTACCTCGCCGAGCACGGGGTGGAGAACCGAGACTTCAACTCCTACGGCTCTCGGCGCGGGAACCACGAGGTGATGATCCGAGGGACGTTCGCCAACATCCGGCTGCGCAACCAGCTGGCGCCGGGCACCGAGGGCGGCTTCACCGTCGACCTGACGTCGCCGGACAAGCCGGTCACGACGATCTTCGAGGCTTCTGAGAAGTACCTCGCGGCCGGTACGCCGCTGGTCATCCTGTCCGGGAAGGAGTACGGCTCCGGCTCGTCGCGCGACTGGGCGGCGAAGGGAACGGCGCTGCTCGGCGTCAAGGCCGTGATCGCGGAGTCCTACGAGCGGATCCACCGTTCGAACCTGATCGGCATGGGAGTGCTGCCGCTGCAGTACCCGCAGGGTGAGAACGCCGAGTCGCTCGGGCTGACCGGTCAGGAGACGTTCACGATCACCGGGGTGACCGCGCTCAACGACGGGCCGAGCCCCCGAACGGTGCACGTGGCCGCGGCCCCGGAGGGTGGGGAGACCGTCGAGTTCGACGCGGTGGTCCGCATCGACACCCCCGGTGAGGCCGACTACTACCGGCACGGCGGGATCATGCAGTACGTCCTGCGGAGCCTGCTCCAGGGCTGACCTGCATGCGCAGCGAGACCATCGACGTGCACACCGGCGCGCGGGAGGCGGTGCACGACCTGACCCTGGCGTGCGCCGCCTTCGTCGCCGGCGAGCAGGACGGTCTGCTGCACGCCTTCGTCCCACACGCGACGGCGGGCATCGCGGTCCTGGAGACCGGGGCCGGCAGCGACGACGACCTGCTCTCGGCGCTGCGCGACCTGCTCCCCGCCGACGGCCGCTGGAGGCACCGGCACGGCAGCCCGGGGCACGGCAGGTCGCACGTGATGCCCGCGCTCGTGCCGCCGTACGCCACGGTGCCGGTGCTGGCCGGTCGGCTGGCCCTGGGCACCTGGCAGAGCATCTGCCTGGTGGACCTGAACGTGGACAACCCGGACCGCACGGTCCGGTTGTCGTTCCTGGCCGGCTGAGGCGAGCGGCTACGGAGCGTCGTTGGGCGGCAGCCCGAACTCGGCCACGAACATGCGCCTGCCGTCCGGGAGCAGCTGCGGGTCGACCCGCAGCTCCACCGGGGCCTCCGTGCCGTCGGCGCGCACGACCGGGACGGTGACGGGTCGGCCCAGCAGCACGCTGCGTCCGTTGGTCATGTGCAGTGTGGTGCCGGCGATGTGGGCCTGGTGGTAGCGGGCCGGGACGATGCTCAGCACTCGGCGGCCGACCAGCGCTGCGGCGTCGGGGTGGCCCAGGAACCGCACGACCGAGGGACTGACCGCCACCACGACGCTCGCCTCGTCGATGGCCATCAGGGCCCGGGGCGAGGCGGCGACCTCGGCCGCATCCGGGGACGCGGGCGTAGCGGGGGGCGACGGCTCGGTCAACGACTGCAGGGACGACCACGGCACCGGCGGCGCTCCCGCGGCGTGCTGGTCGCGGACCTGCCGGCACAGCCACGAGCTCATGTCCCGGATCTCGGGCTGGGTCGGTGGGACCAGCAGGACCCGCGCCTCACCGAGGGCCACCGCCTGCCGCAGCAGGTCGTCGAGGGTGTCGAAGCTCTCGACGGAGGCGCGCGGCACGTTCAGGGTCAGTCGCTCGCGGCTCACCACGGGCTCGAGGGCACCGGCCATCAGCGCCTCCGGGTCGTCGCCGAGGTCGGGAGCGGGAACCTGCTCGTAGAGCAGGTTCATCGCGTCGCTGGCCTGCGCGTGCGCCTCGAAGATCGCCAGGTCGTCGGCCTCCACCCGCACCAAGAGGTACTCGCGGAGGACCGCCGAGGCGTGCTCCTGCCACGCCGAGTGCATGAGCAGTGGCACGTTGAGCAGCTCGACGGTCACGGTGTCCTTCGCGGCGGCGCCGCGCACCCCGGGTGACCTGTCGTCGATGCCCGAGCACGGGTCGGCGGAACGCATCTCGAACCAGACCACCTTGCCGTCACCGTCGGGCGCCGACCCCCAGCGGTCCACGGCGCGGTCCAGCATCTTCAGCCCGCGCCCGGTCCCCGACGTGGACGAGTAGTTCCGGCGCACCGGTGTGTGCGGGCTGCCGTCACCGACCTCGACGCGGAGGCCCGACTCGGCGAGCTGCACCCGGAGCGTCATCGGGGTGCCGGCGTGCACGAGCGCGTTGGTGACGACCTCGCTGACGGCCAGCTGTGCCGCCTCCACATCCTCTTCCGGCCAGGGCGCCGATGCGCGGTCGAGGGCTCCGCGCAGCAGTCTGCGGGCGTGGCTCGCACTGGAGGCCTGGGGTGGCAGCTCGCTCTCGAGCAGCAGCTGAGGTGCTGGCACGATCGGCATCGTACCCCTTCTCATTCTCTTTACCCTTGCTCGAACGTCTGTTCGATAAGCGGGGTATGCTGCGACCATGAGCCGGATCGTCACTCCTCCCGGATGGCCCCCGCTGGTGCGACCTCCCGGTGCGCCGGACTGGGAGGCGAGCGCGGTGGCCTGGCTGCTGGACCTGTGCCCCCCGGAGTTCCGCTCCTACCCGGTGCTGCGTCGCCACGACGTGGTGCTGGCGCGGTTCGCGCTGCTGCACGTCGAGGCCTGCCAGGCCGCCGTACGCCGCGGGCTGAGCGAGGCCCGGGCGGAGCTGCGCGACGTCACCGACGACGACACCGTGGAGGCCGCCGTGCAGACCTGGCACGCGGAGGCGGCTCGGCTGATCGCCGAGCGGCGAGCCGTCGGCCTGGTCGAGGAGGCTCTGCGCGGGCGCCGCTTCGTGGCACGGCTCTAGCGCGGCGCTTCGTGCGGGACGGCGGAGTGGACGCCGAGGGCCCGTCCCGCGCTGTTGAATGGCTGCATGACCACCACCACCGGCAGCCCTCTGGACCTGCACCGCGTCCGCAGCCAGTTCCCCGCCCTCCGGGACGGCACCGCGTACTTCGACGGGCCCGGCGGCTCCCAGACGCCCCGCTGCGTAGCGCACGCCGTCGCGGCGACGCTCGGTGCGGGGCTCTCGAACCGAGGCACGGTGACCGCCTCCGAGCGGCGTGCCGACGAGGTGGTGCGTGCGGCCCGCGCGGCGGTGGGCGACCTCCTCGGCGCGGACCCCGGCGGCGTCGTCTTCGGCCGGTCGATGACCCAGCTGACCTTCGACCTCGCCCGCGCCCTGGCCAAGCAGTGGGGACCTGGCGACCAGGTGGTGGTCACCCGGCTCGACCACGACGCCAACATCCGGCCGTGGGTGCTCGCGGCGGAGGCCGCCGGGGCGACGGTGCGATGGGTCGACTTCGACCCGGGGACCGCCGAGCTGTCGTTCGACCCGGAGGTGCTGAGCGAGCGCACCCGGCTGGTCGCCGTCACCGGGGCGTCCAACCTGCTCGGCACCCGACCCGACGTGTCGGCGATCGCCGCGGCCACGCACGAGGCCGGGGCGCTGCTGTACGTCGACGGGGTGCATCTGACACCACACGCGCCCGTCGACGTCGCCGCCCTGGGAGCGGACCTCTTCGCCTGCTCGTCGTACAAGTTCTTCGGTCCGCACCTCGGCATGGTGGCCGCGGCGCCCTCGCTGCTGGAGAGGATCGACAACGACAAGCTGCGGCCGGCCACCACCGCGGTGCCGGAGCGCTTCGAGCTCGGCACGCTGCCCTACGAGATGCTCGCCGGCGTGACCGCGGCGGTGGACTTCCTCGCGGACCTGGTGCCCGGGCAGGGCTCCCGCCGTGATCGCGTGCTGGCCTCCATGCGGGCGCTGGAGGAGACCGAGGAGGCTCTGTTCCGGCGGCTGCTCGGCGGCCTTCGTTCGCTGGAGAGGGTGCGCACCTACGGGACGCCCTCCCGCCGGACGCCCACCGTGCTGTTCACCGTGGAGGGCGTGCCACCCGGCGTGGTCTACGAGCAGCTCGCCGCCCGGGGGGTCAACGCCCCGGCGAGCAGCTTCTACGCCATCGAGGCCGCGCAGTGGATAGGGCTCGGGCCCGAGGGAGCGGTGCGGGCGGGGCTGGCGCCGTACACCTCCGAGGACGACGTGGATCGCCTGCTCGCGGGTGTCGCGGCGGTCGCAGGCTGAGCACTCACCGCGCGGCCCCCGCGGGTCGTCGCACCGCGGCCTTCCGGACCGACGGGATCGCCATGGCGCCCCGAGCGGCGCGGAGCGTCAGGCCAGCACGTCCCTGATCGCGGTGACGTGCTCGGGCGTGGAACCGCAACAGGCACCGATCAGGTCGATGCCGAGCTCGCGGAGGGTGAGCGCGTGCTTGGCCATGTCGGCCGGCGACTTGTCGTACTCGAAGTGGTCGCCGACGACCTGCGGCAGACCGGCGTTCGACTGCGCGACCAGCAGCAGTCCGGCCGGGCGGGCCTCGGCCAGCTGGGCGGCGATGAGCTCCATCTCCTCGGGCCCGCGGCCGCAGTTCGCGCCGACCGCGTCCGCTCCTGCCGCGGCGAGCGCCGACACCGCCTCCCCGGGCCGCACGCCCATCATCGAGCGCAGGTTGGTGTCGAAGGACAGCGTGGCGACCACCGGGAGGTCGGGGACGACCGACCGGGCGGCCGCCAGCGCAGCCTCCACCTCGCCGAGGTCGCTCATGGTCTCGACGAGGACGAGGTCGATCCCCCCGTCGCGCAGACCGCGGAGCTGCTCCTCGAAGATCTCCTGCACCTGGGCGGGCTCCATCACCCCGAGAGGGGCCAGCAGCTCGCCGGTCGGGCCCAGGTCGCCCGCCACCAGCGCGCCGTGCTCCTCGGCCGCCTCCCGGGCCACCCGCGCCGCGGCCTCGTTGAGCTCGTGCACCCGGTCCTCGAGCCCATGCATCTGCAGCCGGGGGCGCGAACCGCCGAAGGTGTTGGTGGTGAGGATCTGGGCGCCGGCGCGGGCGTAGGCGTCGTGGCTGGCCCGGACCTCGTCCGGCCGCTCCACGTTCCACAGCTCGCCGGAGCCGCCGTCGTCGAGGCCCCGGTCCTGGAGCAGGGTGCCCATGGCGCCGTCGATGAGCACCGGCCCCTCGCCCAGCCCGCGAGCCTCGAGCAGCGCGGTCAGCCGGTTCATGCCGAGGCCGTCGCGGGGCCGAGGGCGTCGAGGTACTGCCGCAGCCGCTCGGGGGGCCAGCGTTCCTCGAGCTCGGCGACCGCTCGGTCGGCGACCTCGTCGGCGCTGCCGTCCGCGGGGGTCCAGTCACACCGGGTCCAGCCCGCGAGGTAGTCCTGGCTGCCGATGTCCCCGAGCCGCATCGCGGCCTCGTCGATGGCCTCCTGGAACCGGCGCGCCAGCGGCGCCTTCGTGGTGTGCTCCCCGTCGCGGGCGACGACCAGCGAAGGCAGGTCGCGCCAGTACGTCACCTGGTAGTCCGTCACGACGAGGAGCCTAACCGGCTCGGCCGCGTCCACCCCGCGCGCGGGCCCGGTGCGGACAGCCGCAGCGCAACATCGGGCATAGTGGGCACCGTAGGGGCGTTGCAGCCATCGTGAGAGGGAGCCGATGACCGAGCCGGCGAGGTACGTCCACATCGTCGACGACGTGTCCGAGCTCGACGCCCTGCCCGGGGGGCCGGTGCTGATCCACTCCCTGGAGGGCTTCCTGGACGCCGGCAACGCCGCGGGGCTGGCCACCGAGCACCTGCTGGCCCACTCCGCCGGGCGGGTGGTGGCGAGCTTCGACATCGACGCGTTCTACGACTACCGCGCCCGTCGCCCGCCGATGACCTTCTCGGAGGACCACTACGAGGGCTACGAGACGCCGCGGCTGGTGGTCCGGCTCAACCACGACCGGCGCGGCACGCCGTACCTGCTGATGCACGGACCCGAGCCGGACACCCACTGGGAGACCTTCGCTCTCGCCGTCCGCGAGGTGGTCGAGCGGCTGAGGGTCCGGCTCACGGTGGCACTGGGCGCGGTGCCGATGGCGGTGCCGCACACGAGGCCGGTGATGCTGACCAACCACGCGACGGTGCCGGACCTGCTGGTGTTCGAGAACGTCTGGAAGGGCCAGATCCGGGTGCCGTCCAACGCCCAGTCGCTGCTCGAGCTCCGTCTGGGCGGGTGGGGGCACCCGGCGATGGGGTTCGTCGCCCACATCCCTCACTACGTGGCGCAGTTCGACTACCCTGCCGCGGCGGCCACGATGCTCGAGGCCGTCGAGGTGGTCACCGGACTGGAGTGGCAGCTCGACGAGCTGGAGGCCGCCGGGCGGGCCAAGACGGCGGAGATCGCCACGCAGATCGAGGACTCGGAGGAGGTGCGCGAGGTCGTCAGCGGGCTGGAGCAGCAGTACGACGCGTTCCACCGCACCGACGACGGGGACACCCGCGAGCCGGGGGCCCTGCCGCTCGCCGAGGAGCAGCACCTGCCGACAGGGGAGGAGCTCGGAGCCGAGCTGGAGCGCTTCCTGGCGGGCCTCGACCGGCCCAACGACCGGCCCAACGAGCAGGGGGAGTAGCGCGTGCCGCGCTCGGCCGACGAGCTGGTCGCGCTCCTGGACCTCGAGACCATCGAGCTGAACCTGTTCCGCGGCACCCAGCCGGACACGATCCTGCAGCGGGTGTTCGGCGGGCAGGTGGCTGCGCAGTCGCTGGTGGCCGCCGCCCGCACCGCCGAGCCACCGTTGTCGGTGCACTCGCTGCACAGCTACTTCCTGCGGCCCGGTGACGTCAGCGTGCCCATCGTGTACGACGTCGAGCGGATCCGCGACGGCCGGTCCTTCTCGACGCGGAGGGTGGTCGCACGCCAGCACGGCCGGCCGATCTACTTCATGACGGTCAGCTTCCAGGTGCCCGAGGACGGCTTCGAGCACCAGGACGCGATGCCGGACGTACCTCCGCCCGAGGACTGTGTCGCCCTCGGTGACCTGTTCCGCCAGCGCTCACCGCAGCAGGCGGAGCGATGGCTGACCGAGTGGGCGGTCCTCGAGCTCCGGCTGGTCGCCGACTCGCGACGGGGAGGTCGGCTTCCCAGTGACGTCCACCCCGCCCAGTCGCAGCTGTGGATCAGGGTCAACGGCCGCCTCGACGACGAGGAGCTCACCCACCGCGCCGCCCTCACCTACGCCAGCGACATGACCTTGCTGGCCGCGGCGCTCATCCCGCACGGCCTGGACATCGCCGACCCTCGGGTGCAGTCCGCGTCCCTCGACCACACCGTCTGGTTCCACCGGCAGTTCCGCGCCGACGAGTGGCTGCTCTACGACCAGGTCTCCCCGTCCGCCACCGGCGCCCGGGGCCTGTCCCTGGGCCGGCTGTTCAGCGAGGACGGACGGCTGGTGGCCAACGTGGCGCAGGAGGGGCTGATCCGCCCTCGTCCCTGAAGTCAGGACAGGCACGCCGACCGACGGTTACGGTTGCCTGGTTCTGGGACCTCAGTGGCGCATGTGACTGGTGCACGCGGTCCGCCGCCGAGCCAGGAGACCCGACATGCGTGTGTGGACCGCAGGACGAGCCCTCGTCCCTCTCACCATCGGAGCCGCGCTGCTCGCCGGCGTGCCCGGACCGGCCGGTGCCGCGCCCTCCGGACCGGACTACGAGATGCCGTTCCCCTGCGGGGACCGCTGGAACGGCGCCAGCCGCTACAACCACAGCCCGAGCGCGGATGCCATCGACTGGAACCGCATCAACGACCTGGGCGCGATGACGGTCTCCGCCGCACCCGGCGTGGTGACCTCGGTGGTCGACCTGGGCGACCGCAGCTACGGACGCTACATCGTGGTGGACCACGGCGGCGGGCACAGCACGCTCTATGCGCACCTCAGCGCGTTCTGGTCCACACCGGGTCAGGCAGTGGACCAGGGCACCCCGATCGGGCTGGTCGGCACCTCGGGAGGCAGCACCGGACCCCACCTGCACTTCGAGCAGCGGCTGAACCGGCGCGACCAGCGGGCCTACTTCCACCGGCTGCCTTTCGTCATGAACACGACGCTGGACTCCCGCAACTGCAGCGACGCCCCGGTCGTCGGGGACTGGGACGGCAACGGCACCGCGAACGTCGGTGTGCAGCGGCGCAGCACGACGCCCACGTACTTCCTCCGGCGCCCCGGCGAGAGGGCGCAGCGCATCCCGTTCGGATGGCGGACCGACCAGGCCGTGAGCGGGGACTGGGACGGCGACGGGCGGGATGAGATCGGGGTCCGGCGGCCGGGTCTGCGCATCTTCGAGCTCCGGTCGGGCGACGGGTCCACCCGCACGGTGCCGCTCGGCCGCGTCAGCGACTTCGGGGTCACCGGCGACTGGGACGGCGACGGCACCACCGACCTGGGCGTCTGGAACCCGGGCACCAGAGCCTTCACGCTCCGCGCCGCGGACGGCTCACGCACCCGGGTCCCGCTCGGCGCCCCGGGAGACCGGCCGGTCACCGGCGACTGGGACGGGGACCGTCGCGCCGACCTCGGGGTCTGGTCCGCGAGCACCGCGACCTTCACGCTGCGAACGGTGCGATCCAGCGGAGCCGTGGTGCTGCACTCGGTGAGGTTCGGGTCGCCGACCAGCCTTCCCGTCACCGGTGACTGGAACGGGGACGGCGTCACGGACCTGGGCGTCTGGGGCACCGAGACCGGGAGCTTCGCGCTGCGGGTGTCCCGCAGCGGGTCCCCGACCGACGTGGCCGTCCGGCGCGTCCGGTGGGGACGCCCGCGGGGCTGAGCCGCACCCGGCAGAGCTGCGGCCTCAGGGCGCGCGCAGTGTCCGCACCGTGTCCACGGTGTCGGCCTCGGCGGCGGTCGTGTCGTCGCGGTAGCGCAGCACCCGGGCGAACCGCAGGGCCATGCCGCCCGGGTAGCGGGTGGAGGTCTGGATGCCGTCGAAGGCCACCTCCACCACCTGCTCCGGCCGGAGCGTCACGCCGTAGGGCGTCCGCTCCGTAGCCAGTGCGAGGAACCGCTCGGTCTGCCACGCGAGCATCTCGTCGGTCATGCCCTTGAACGTCTTGCCGAGCATCACGAAACCGCCGCCAGGATCCCGCGCCCCGAGGTGGATGTTCGACAGCCAGCCCCGTCTCCGCCCGCTGCCCCACTCCACGGCCAGCACCACCAGGTCCAGGGTGTGCCGTGGCTTCACCTTGACCCAGGCGGCGCCGCGCCGACCGGCGTCGTACGGCGCGTCCAGTCCCTTGACCACCACCCCCTCGTGGCCGGATGCGACGACCTCGGCGAAGACCTGCCGGGCGGTCTCCGGGTCGGCGGTCACGGTGCGGGGCACGACCAGGTCCGGTGGCAACACCTCGGTGAGCCGGGCGAAGCGCTGGGAGCCGGGCAGGTCGACCACGTCCTCGCCGTCCACGTGCAGCAGGTCGAAGAAGTACGCCGTCAGCGGCACCTGAGCACGGAGCGCGGCGACGTCCACGCGGCTCGCGGTGCGGGCGCCGGTCTCCTGGAAGGGGCGCGGGCGGCCGTCGACGCCCAGCGCGATCGCCTCTCCGTCGAGGACCAGCGTGCCGGCGGACAGCACGGCCACCGCGTCCACGACCTCCGGCACCCGGTCGGTGATCTCCTCCAGGCTGCGGGTGAACACCTGCACCCGACCGTCGTGCTTGTGCACCTGGACCCGGATGCCGTCCAGCTTGGTGTCCACCGCCACCGGCTCCCCAGGGTCGGCGACCTTGGCGAGCGCCTCGGACACGTCGGCGGCGCTGGAGGCGAGCATCGGCCGGACCGGTCGACCGGGCCGCAGCCCGAATCCGGCCAGTGCGTCCGTTCCCCCCGCCAGCGCGGCCACGGCGACGGGCAGGGTGGAGCCGGCGAACATCGCGGCCCGGCGCACCTCGGCGGCCGGCACGCCGGCCGCGACGGCGACCGCCTCGAGCATGAGGCCGTCGAGCGCGCCCTGCCGCAGCTCACCGGCGGCCAGTCGACGCAGGTACTGCTGCTCCTCGGCGGTGGCCGAACCGAAGAGCGCGTCACTGATCGCCGATCGGCGCGACGACGAGCCCGGACCGCTGAGGCGACTCATCTCCTCGAACGCCTCGTGCACCTGCGCGACCGTCAGCGAGCTCTGTGGGGCGGGCTCGGGCAGCCGGCTCAGGCCGCGCCAGCCGAGGCCGGTGCGACGCTGGCGCAGCACCCCGGACAGGTAGGAGGTCGCGGTCTCCACCTCGTCGGGATCCGCCGTGCCGAGGGCCGCAGCGAGTGCTGCCACCTTGGCCGTGCGCGAGCGGGTGGAGCCCACCGCCGCCGAGGCCGCCACCAGGTCCGCCAGCAACATGCGGCCCATTCTCACCGACACCCCCGGCGATCGGGCCGTAGCCTGTCCCGGTGACCTCAGCAGGGCCGGTGACCACGCGGGCGACCCGGACGACGGCGCCACAGCGGGAGCGCGTGTGGCGACCGTCGTGGCCGTGCGCGGTGAGCACCACGCTGTCGGTGCTGCGTCGCGGCGCGAGCGACCCGACGTTCCGCACCGATGCCGACGGCACGCTCTGGAGGGGCGTCCGCACCCCGGAGGGCCCGGCCACCCTGCGGCTGCGCTCCCGTCCGACCGCCGGCGAGGTGCTGGCCACCGGCTGGGGCCCGGGCGCCGACTGGGTCCTCGACAGCGTGCCCGCCCTGCTCGGCGCCGGGGACGACCCTGCCGGCTTCACCCCGACGCACCGGGTGCTCGCCGACGCGCACCGCCGCCGGCCGCACTGGCGCGTCTGCAGGACCGGTCTGGTGATGGAGGCGCTGGTCCCGGCCGTCCTCGAGCAGAAGGTCACGGGGCAGGAGGCGTTCGCCGGGTTCCGCCTGCTGGTGCTGCGCTTCGGCGAACGTGCTCCCGGTGCCGGCGCGGAGCGCGGCGTGTGGGTGCAGCCGTCTCCGGAGGGGCTGCGGAGGATCCCGTCGTGGGAGTGGCTGCGGCTGCACGTGGACCCGGCCCGGTCCCGGGCCGTCGTGCGCGCCGCCTCCGTGGCCGAGGCCCTGGAGCGCACCACCCGTCTGACGGCCGACGAGGCCGACCGGCGGTTGCGCTCGCTGCCCGGCATCGGGGTGTGGACCAGCGCGGAGGTGCGCTACCGCGCGCACGGCGACGCGGACGCGGTCAGCTTCGGGGACTACCACGTGGCCAAGAACATCGGCTGGGCGCTGACCGGGCATGAGGTCGACGACGACGGCCTCGCCGACCTGCTCGAGCCCTACCGTCCGCACCGCTACCGGGTGCAGCGGCTGGTCGAGCTCGCCGGCCTGCGACGGCCCCGGCGCGGTCCGCGGATGGCACCTCGCACGCACCTGCCGGCATGACCGGAGCTCCGGCCGGTGCCGGACGTCGACCGCTCAGCCCCCGGCGCACCTCGACGCTGGGGAACACCTGGGCCACCAAGTCGGCGGTCGGCGTGGACATCACCGTGTTCGCGTCGCGATGACGATCACCTCGCACCCCGGCTCTCTCCGCTCCAGTCCGAGCCGACAGGCGTCGGCGCCGTCACGAGCGTCGATGTAGCCCCACAGGGCACCAGCCCCGGTCGCGGGATCGCGCCCAGGTCGTGCGGGCGCTCTCGCGCACCGAGGACGTCCAGGAGTCCGTCGACGGGTGAGGCCCGGGGCGCCCGATCGTGGGGGAGCCCTCAAGGGTGCGGCTCAGGGGCCCCCGGCCTCGACGGCCTCGAGGTCCCGGACGTCGACGCCGAACCGGTGCAGCAGGTTCGCGTCCCGCACGGTGTCGACATGACGGGGCAGCTGGCACTCGGCCTGCTGCGCGCGGTCGTGGTCGCCCTGCTTGCGGAGCGCCTCGGTGACGGCGCTCTTCGGTACGTGCACGAGCTCTCCCCCCAAGGAGTGTGTGCGGGTGTCCCCGCCCGCGGGCCGGTGCGAACGTTCAAGCGCGCAGTCCGCGTTGTTCGTGGTGGTGCTGGGAGAAGAGTGCCCGTTCCGACGTGATCCAACCCACAATCGCGCGGATTTCGTCGTGGGCGGCCCGGCTCACAGCAGCGGGCGCAGCGGCGCGAGCACCCGCTCGGTGAACCGCTTGTGCGCCCCGCGCCTGTCCCACTCCTCGGCCGTCAGCTCCTCGCAGCTGCCGAGGTCGTTCTCGAAGATCCGCTCCATCTCCCGGGCGAAGGCGGAGTCGATGAACTCCACGTTGATCTCGTAGTTGCCGGTCAGCGAGAGCCGGTCGATGTTCGCCGTACCCACCGTCGACCACCGGCCGTCGACCGTCGACGTCTTGGCGTGCACCATCGCGCCCTTGAAGCGGAAGATCCGCACGCCGGCTGCCAGCATCTCGTCGTAGAGGCCGCGGGAGAGCCAGTCCGCGACCACGTGGTTCGAGACGGCCGGCACCAGCAGACGCACGTCGACCCCGCGGCGGGCCGCCTGCTTGACCGCCTCCACGATGTCGGGGTCCGGGATGAAGTAGGCGTGGGTCATCCACACGTGGTGGGAGGAGCGGCTGATCGCCTCCAGGTACATCGCCCGGATCGGGAACATCCACAGGCGCGGCACGTTGCGGTGCACCCGGATCCGCGGCTCCCAGTCGGCCACCGTCTCCAGCAGCAGGGGCCTGGCGCCGTGCCGGGCCCGTCGGTGCAGGTTCCAGAAGTCGGCGAACGAGCGCTTGAGGTCCCACACCCCGGGCCCGGTGATCCGCACGTGCGTGTCCCGCCACTGGGTGGCGTACGCCGACCCGATGTTGTAGCCGCCCACGAAGCCGACCCGGTCGTCGACCACGAGGATCTTGCGGTGGTCCCGTCCGTAGCGGCGCACGTCGAAGAAGCGCCACCCTGCGTTGTACACCGGGTACTCCAGCACCTTCATCCGGGGACCGAAGCGCTTGAAGCGGGGCGTGACGACCAGGTTCGCGAACCCGTCGTACACCGCGTACACCTCGACGCCCCGGCCGGCCGCCTCGCTGAGCGCCTCCTTGAAGCGCTGCCCGACGGCGTCACCCTTCCAGATGTAGGTCTCGAACAGGATCTGCCGCTGCGCCGCTGCGATGGCCTCCAGCATGTCGGCGTAGAGGTGCTCCCCGTAGGTGTACGTCGTGACCGTGCCCTCGCCGATCCTCACCGTCGCCGGCGGCGTGGAGGGGAGCCGTCGCGGCTTGCGGAACCTCCGGCGGCGGGAGTCGACCAGGACGAGCACCACCGTGAGGGCGACCTGGAGCCCCAGGAGCCCGAGCACCCCGCGCTTGAGCAGACCGGTGAGGTCGGCCCGGGGGGATCGCGAGGACCACCCGGACCACAGCGCCCGCAGCGCCGGCAGCGGCCGTGCAGGGGTGCTCACCGTGCGAACCTATCCTGTCGGTGGCGGGCCGTAGGCTTGACGACATGAGGCCCGTGACCGACCTGCAGCGGCGTGTCGCCCCCTTCACGGTGGAGTCCGACTACTCGCCGTCCGGCGACCAGCCGACCGCGATCGCCGACATCCACCGGCGGATCGAGAGCGGCGAGAAGGACGTCGTGCTGCTGGGTGCGACCGGCACCGGCAAGACCGCCACGGTCGCCTGGGCTGTCGAGAAGCTGCAGCGCCCGACGCTGGTCATGCAGCCCAACAAGACCCTCGCCGCCCAGTTCGCCAACGAGCTGCGCCAGCTGCTGCCGAACAACGCGGTGGAGTACTTCGTCTCCTACTACGACTACTACCAGCCTGAGGCCTACGTCCCCCAGACCGACACCTACATCGAGAAGGACTCCTCGATCAACGAGGAGGTCGAGCGGCTGCGGCACTCGGCGACCAACTCGCTGCTCACCCGGCGCGACGTCATCGTGGTGTCCACCGTCTCGTGCATCTACGGCCTGGGCACGCCGCAGGAGTACGTCGACCGGATGGTGCAGCTGAAGGTGGGCCAGGAGCGGGACCGGGACTCGCTGCTGCGCCAGCTCGTGGAGATCCAGTACACCCGCAACGACCTGGCGTTCACCCGCGGCACCTTCCGGGTCCGCGGCGACACCCTCGAGGTGTTCCCGGTCTACGAGGAGCTCGCGATCCGGGTGGAGTTCTTCGGCGACGAGATCGAGCGGCTGATGACGTTGCACCCGCTCACCGGGGAGGTGGTCACCGAGGACCAGGAGCTGCACGTCTTCCCCGCCACCCACTACGTCGCCGGCCCGGAGCGCATGGAGCGCGCGATCCGCGGCATCGAGCTGGAGCTGGAGGACCAGCTCGCCACCTTCGAGAGGCAGGGCAAGCTGCTGGAGGCGCAGCGGCTGCGCATGCGGACCACCTACGACGTGGAGATGATGCGCCAGGTGGGCTCCTGCTCCGGCATCGAGAACTACTCGATGCACATCGACGGGCGCACACGCGGGTCCGCGCCGAACTGCCTGATCGACTACTTCCCCGAGGACTTCCTCCTCGTCATCGACGAGTCCCACGTGGCGGTCCCCCAGATCGGCGGGATGTACGAAGGGGACATGTCCCGCAAGCGCAACCTGGTCGACCACGGCTTCCGGCTGCCCAGCGCGATGGACAACCGGCCGCTGCGCTGGGACGAGTTCCTCGAGCGGATCGACCAGACGATCTACCTGTCGGCGACCCCCGGCGACTACGAGCTGGCCAAGGTCAGGGGCGACGTGGTGGAGCAGATCATCAGGCCGACCGGACTGGTCGACCCGGAGGTGGTCGTCAAGCCGACCAAGGGCCAGATCGACGACCTCATCTCCGAGGTCAACGACCGGGTGGAGCGCAACGAGCGCGTCCTGGTCACGACCCTGACCAAGAAGATGTCCGAGGACCTCACCGACTACCTCCTCGAGGCCGGCATCCGCACCCGCTACCTGCACAGCGAGGTCGACACGCTGCGGCGCATCGAGCTGCTGCGCGAGCTGCGCCTGGGGCAGTACGACGTCCTGGTCGGGATCAACCTGCTCCGCGAGGGGCTGGACCTTCCCGAGGTGTCGCTGGTGGCCATCCTGGACGCCGACAAGGAGGGCTTCCTGCGCTCGGACAAGTCCTTGATCCAGACCATCGGCCGCGCCGCCCGCAACGTGTCCGGCCAGGTGGTGATGTACGCCGACAAGATCACCCCGTCCATGGAGAAGGCCATCGACGAGACGAACCGCCGACGCGACAAGCAGGTCGAGTACAACCGGGCCCATGGGGTCGACCCGCAGCCGCTGCGGAAGAAGATCGCGGACATCACCGAAATGCTGGCGCGCGAGGACGAGGACACCGCCGAGCTCCTCGGCGGGGGTGGCCGGCAGCAGTCCCGGGGCAAGGCGCCCGTGCCGGGGCTCTCCTCGCGGCAGACCGGCCAGCACGCCGCGGAGCTGGCCGGGATGCCGTCGGCCGACCTGGCCGACCTGGTGCAGGCGCTGACCGACCAGATGCACACCGCGGCGGCCGAGCTGCAGTTCGAGCTCGCCGCCCGCCTGCGTGACGAGATCTCCGACCTCAAGAAGGAGCTGCGGCAGATGGTCGAGGCCGGGGCCCGCGGTGGCGGGCTCCCGGCCGACCGGCGACCGGCTGCAGCCCGACGGCTGATTTCGCGGGCTGGGTGCCTTCTGCGAGACTGGTCGCGGCGGAGGGGAGTATTCCTGTCGCCTCGGTGCCGTCACCACGGTCGCCGGCCCGGACGGTTTCGACGACGCAGTCGACGTGACGGGACCGGTCCCGGTGCCGAGGGTCTGTGCTGCTGCAGGCGGAAGAGACCTCCGGAAGTTGCTCATAGGGCTCGCCGCGCGCGGCGCTGTCAGCGTTCTCCGGAGAGGTAGTGCACATGGACGTTCCTACGTGGGTCTGGTGGACGACCATCGTCGTCACGGTGTCTGTCCTGCTGTTCGACGTGATCGTGGTCGGCCGTCGTCCGCACGAGCCCAGCACCAAGGAGGTGTCGGCCTACCTCGGCGCCTACATCGGTGCCGCGGTCGCCTTCGGCATCGGAGTGTGGGCCTTCTCCGGGGCGCAGTACGGCACGGAGTTCTTCGCCGGCTGGCTCACCGAGTACTCCCTCTCGGTGGACAACCTGTTCATCTTCATCATCATCATGGCCAAGTTCGGGGTGCCCCGGCAGTACCAGCAGCGGGCGCTGATGATCGGGATCGTGCTGGCCCTGATCATGCGCGCCATCTTCATCGCGGTGGGCGCGGCGGCCATCAACGAGTTCAGCTGGGTCTTCTACATCTTCGGGCTGTTCCTGGTCTGGACGGCGTTCAAGCTCGCCAAGGAGGGGTCGAACGACGACGACGAGTACGAGGAGAACCGGCTGATCAAGTGGGCCAAGAAGAGCCTGCCGGCGACCGACCAGTGGGACGGCGCCAAGATCTTCACCAAGGAGAACGGCAAGCGGCTGATCACCCCGATGTTCCTGGTGATCCTGGC
>DASQDP010000047.1:0-31402 GCA_035634095.1 Nocardioidaceae bacterium
CTCTACGACCGGCTGCTGGCGGTGTGGAACACCCCGGTGGTCGCGCTCAACCGGGCCGCCGCCGTGGCGTTCGCCGACGGTCCGGCCGCCGCCCTGCCGCTCCTCGACGAGCTGGCGACCGATCCCCGGCTCGCCGACTACCCCTACCTTCCCGCCACCCGCGCCGACCTGCTGCGCCGCCTCGGCGACGCCGCCGGCGCGGCTCAGTCGTACCGGCGCGCGATGGAGCTCACGGCGAACGCCGCGGAGCGCGCCTTCCTGGAGCAGCGCCTGGCCGAGGTCAGCCGCGCCGCCGGCGAAGAGCCCGCGCCCGGCTGAGGACAGCGGGCTCTGCGGTCACCGCTCCGAGGCCTCGCCCAGGGCTCCCGCGTCGCGCCCTGGGCTCGGGTTCTCCCCGCTCCGGATCGGGGTCAGGCGGGACGCCGGCGCTGGTGGTGGCGGCGACGACGGCACCGTCGGCCGCGCTTGTCCGTCGGTGCGGGCGAGGGAGGAAGGGCAGGAGGCGCTGGGGGGAGCTCCGGCATCGCCGGTTCCGGCGCTGACGGGGGGACCTCGGGCGGTGTCACCGGCTGCTCTGGGGTCTCGGCCGGAGGGGCGGTAGGCGGGGGGTCAGCTTCGAAGTGACCCATCTGCTGCACATGTGAACGGAAGTGGTGGCTGGCGTCGTAGTTGTAGATGGCCACCTTGCCGACGGCGCCATGGAAGAAGGACTTGCCGTCGCGGGTGCCGATGCGAAGCGGTGCGGACCCCCTCGCCGGGACGATCGAGTAGCCTCCGCCGAGCGAGTCCGCGTCACGCAGCACTCCATCGCGGTAGATCCTCACCGTTCCCCAGCCGTCGCTCCCCGAGTCGTTGGCGTTGATCACCAGGCCGTAGTGGACCCAGGTCCCTGGCTGGAGGTCGTCCTCGAAGTAGGACCCGGCGCCGAGCCCTCCCCCGAGGTTGAAGGCGTAGCCGGAGATCCGGCTCGGGCGGGCGCTCGCCCGGTTGTACATGCGAGCGACGTACTCGTGCTCCGCGGACGTCCCCTTCCCCAGCCAGTGCACGTAGCCGTTCTCGGACCGCGGGAAGTCGAGGGTGTCGGGTCGCATCCAGGCCTCGATCGTCAACACGCCCGTCGCCGTCACCGACAGGTCCGCAGAGTCCGCGATCTCGACGAACTGGCTGGCGCCGTCGAAGGTCACGGCGTCGTCGCCGTTGGGGAGCGACGTGAAGCCGGTGGCGTCGCTGGCGGAATAGCTCGAGGCGTGCTGTCGGTTCGACAGGTCGTCGCGGGACCCGTCGAGTGGCAGGAAGGCGGCAGGAGCGTGGCTCCACACCAAGGCGTCGTACACCCCGGGCGGGGCTGCGCCAGCGGGGACCGGTTGCGCCGCCGCAGTCGAAGCACCTGGCGCGGCCAGTGCCCGTCGCGGTGTTGCGGCGACGAAGGCGCTGGCGGCGAGCGCGCCGAGCAGGCCGCGACGTCCGAGTCCGAGCTGCGGCATGTGAGCGGGTGACATCAAGTCTCCTAGATCCCCTGTGCAACGTTCCCCCGAACAGTCGTCGACCTTAGAAGGTCGGGACGGGTCGTTGGAATAGCACCTCAGAGCCCGCGATCGCTCATCCCGGACCCCTCCACCCTGAGGGCCCTGCAATCCCCCAATGTTGGGGGGTCCCCAGACGGACGGCGAGGGCGCGGTCTCAGGTGCGGCGGGCTGCCTTACGTCGGCAGCAAACGCGCTGAGCGACTGACCGAGCCGGGCTGGTGCCACTCGCCCGCCACGTTGATTCCGATTTGGCAACGTTCAACTACTGCCGTTGACAGTGCCTACGGCGGCGGCCCTACTGTGACCGAGGTCATAGGCGGTGTCGGCGTACGTCACCACGTCTGTCAACGACAAGGGAGTCGACCCGTATGGCGTCACCGCACGCTGTTGCCCCCGCAACCGGCGACCATGACGCGCCTGCACTGCTGGAAATGGTCGACATCACCAAGGAGTTCCCCGGGGTCAAGGCGCTGTCCGACGTCAGTCTGTCGGTACGAGCAGGCGAGATCCACGCCATCTGCGGGGAGAACGGCGCCGGCAAGTCGACGCTGATGAAGGTCCTCTCCGGCGTCTGGCCGTACGGCAGCTACACCGGCACCATCTTCTGGGAGGGTCGCGAGTCCCAGTTCCGCAGCATCCGCGACAGCGAGCACGCCGGCATCGTGATCATCCATCAGGAGCTGGCGCTCATCCCGGAGCTGTCGATCGCCGAGAACATCTTCCTGGGCAACGAGCCCGCCAAGGGCGGGGTCATCAACTGGGACACCGCGCGCTCGGAGGCCCGCAGGCTGCTGCAGCGGGTGGGACTGTCCGAAGACCCCGACACCAGGATCAAGGACATCGGCGTCGGGAAGCAGCAGCTGGTCGAGATCGCCAAGGCGATGTCCAAGTCGGTCAAGCTGCTGATCCTGGACGAGCCGACCGCCGCGCTGAACGAGACGGACTCCCAACACCTGCTTGCGCTGATGGGGAACCTCCGCGACCAGGGCGTGACCTGCATCATGATCTCCCACAAGCTCAACGAGATCGAGCAGATCGCCGACTCCATCACGATCATCCGCGACGGCAAGTCGATCGAGACCCTGGACGTCCGGGCGGGCGGGATCGACGAGGACCGGATCATCAAAGGCATGGTCGGCCGCTCGCTCGAGAGCCGGTTCCCCGACCACACGCCGAACATCGGCGAGGTCCTCTTCGAGGTCAAGAACTGGACGGTTCGCCACCCCGCCGTACCCGACCGGCTGGTCTGCAAGAACTCGAGCTTCTTCGTACGCCGCGGGGAGATCGTCGGCTTCGCGGGCCTGATGGGAGCAGGGCGCACCGAGCTGGCCCGCTCGCTGTTCGGCCGCAGCTACGGCACCTACGTGTCCGGCACCGTGCTGAAGGAGGGCCGCGAGATCCAGATCCGCTCGATCCCCGAGGCCATCGACGCCGGACTGGCCTACGTCACCGAGGACCGCAAGACCCTCGGGCTCAACCTGCTCGACGACATCAAGTCGACCACCGTGTCGGCGGCGCTGAAGAAGGTCACCAGAGGCCTCGTCGTCGACGAGCGTGAGGAGTTCCGCGTCGCCGAGGAGTACCGCAAGCAGCTGCGCACCAAGGCTCCGACGGTCAACGAGGGCGTCGCCAAGCTCTCCGGCGGCAACCAGCAGAAGGTGGTCCTGGCCAAGTGGCTGTTCACCGACCCTGACCTGCTGATCCTCGACGAGCCGACGCGCGGCATCGACGTCGGTGCCAAGTACGAGATCTACGGGATCATCCAGGCGCTCGCGGACCAGGGCAAGGGCGTCATCGTCATCTCCTCCGAGCTGCCCGAGCTGTTGGGCATCTCCGACCGCATCTACACGATCTTCGAGGGCGCCATCACCGCCGAGGTGGACAAGGCCGACGCCACCCAGGAGAGCCTGATGAGACTGATGACCGCCCCCGCCAAGACGCCCGCCTGAAAGCCGAGGACCACGTCCATGAACGCACTCAAGCAGCTCTTCAGCGGCAACACCCGCCAGTTCGGGATGATCTTCGCGCTCCTGGCTCTGACGTTGTTCTTCGAGATCCGCACCGGTGGACTGGTGCTGACGCCGGCGAACATGCAGAACCTGCTCAATGGCAACAGCTACATCCTCATCCTGGCGATCGGGATGGTCCTGGTCATCATCGCCGGCCACATCGACCTGTCGGTCGGGTCGGTCGCGGCCTTCGCCGGCATCGTGGTGGCGATCACGATGCGCGATATGAACCTGCCGTGGTGGGTGGGGGTGCTGATCGGCCTGGCTCTCGGAGTGGCCATCGGGGCCTGGCAAGGCTTCTGGGTCGCCTACGTCGGCATCCCGGCCTTCATCGTCACCCTCGCCGGCATGCTGCTGTTCCGCGGCGCCAACCAGTTCGTCGGCGAGTCGAACACGGTGCCGGTCAACGAGGACTTCCAGTACCTCGGCGCCGGCTACCTCCCGGAGGTAGGACCGGACACCGGCTACAACAACCTGACGTTGCTGATCGGCCTGATCGCCATCGCGGCGGTCATCCTCCTGATGGTGCGCCGCCGGCAGCGGGACACCAAGATCGGCGCCACACAGCCGCCCCTGTGGGTGGACCTGGTCAAGACCGGGCTGCTCGTCGTGGTGCTGCTCTACGCCACGAACCTGTTCGCCACCGGCCGGCCGGGCACGTCGTTCCCGGTGCCGGGTCTGGTTCTCGGCGTCCTCGTGCTGGTCTACGGTTTCGTGGCCTCCAAGACCGTGGTCGGCCGGCACGTCTACGCAGTCGGGGGCAACAAGCACGCGGCGGAGCTCTCCGGCGTCCGCAGCAGGCGGATCGACTTCCTCGTGATGATGAACATGTCGATCCTCTCTGCACTCGCTGGAATGCTCTTCGTCGGGCGCTCGACCGCCTCCGGCCCCTTCGACGGCACGGGCTGGGAGCTCGACGCCATCGCCGCTGTGTTCATCGGCGGCGCCGCCGTCAGCGGCGGGGTCGGCACCGTGGTCGGCTCCATCATCGGTGGCCTGGTGATGGCCGTGCTCAACAACGGGCTCCAGCTGCTCGGTGTCGGCGCGGACCTCACCCAGATCATCAAGGGCCTGGTGCTGCTCATCGCCGTCGCCTTCGACGTCTACAACAAGCGGCAGGGCAAGCCGTCCATCACCGGCCTCCTGCTCAGCCGCTTCGGCGGCGACAAGCCGCCCCGAGGCGGCGAGCCGACCCAGCTGGACAGCACCACCGCCAAGAAGGACACCTCAGAGCTCATCCACAGCGAGTCCTGACGATCCGGATCACCAGCCGGGTCTCTCGCGTACGCACCAACCCCACTGAAAGAGAGAGCATGAAGACGTTACGAACACTGGGCGCCGCCGCCATGGTCGGCGCATTGGTACTCACGGGCTGCGGCGGTCGCGACACCGCCGAGACGGGTGAGGGGGACGCCGCCACGGGTGGCTTCGCCCAGGACGCCGCGATCGGGATCGCTCTGCCGCAGAAGACGTCGGAGAACTGGGTGCTGGCCGAGAAGCTGTTCCAGGACGGCCTCAAGGAGGCCGGGTACAAGGGCACGGTGCAGTTCGCCAACGGCGGGGTCACCGAGCAGCAGAACCAGATCAGCGCCATGGTGACCAAAGGTGCCAAGGTGATCGTGGTCGGCGCCATCGACGGGTCCCAGATCGGCACGCAGGTGAAGTCGGCCAAGGACGCCGGCGCCACCGTGATCGCCTATGACCGGCTGATCAAGAACACTGACGCCGTCGACTACTACGTCGCCTATGACAACTTCAAGGTCGGCGAGCTGCAGGGCACCGCGCTGCTCGAGGGCATGGCCAAGAAGAAGCCGAAGGGGCCCTACAACATCGAGCTGTTCGCCGGATCGCCCGACGACGCGAACGCGCAGGTCTTCTTCGACGGGGCGATGAGTATCCTCCAGCCGAAGATCGACGACGGCACCCTCAAGGTCGTCTCCGGCCAGACCAAGTTCAACCAGGTGGTGACCCAGGGCTGGGAGGCTGAGAACGCGCAGAAGCGGGCCGACACCCTGCTCTCGGCGAACTACACGAACACCGAGCTCGACGGCGTGCTGTCGCCCAACGACACGCTGGCGCGTGCGGTGATCTCTGCCGTGCGCGGCGCCGGGAAGGACATCCCGGTCATCACCGGCCAGGACTCCGAGGTGGAGTCGGTCAAGTCGATCATGGCGGGCCAGCAGTACTCCACCATCAACAAGGACACCCGCAAGCTGGTCGCGGCGACCCTGGAGATGATCGACGCCCTGCAGGCAGGCGACGAGCCCACCGTCAACGACACCGAGTCCTACGACAACGGCGTCAAGGTCGTTCCGGCCAACCTGCTCGAGCCGGTGATCGTCACGAAGGAGAACGCCGCCGAGTCGTACAAGGACGACCCGACCCTCGGCCCGCTGACGCGAGGCTGATCGGGATCCTGAAACGCCGGGAGTGAGCCGGTCACAAGCGACGATGGATCGCCAGATCCGTTGTGTCGCTTGTGGCCGGCCGGCTCACCGCACGAGTCCACGCCGGATCGCCGTCGGCGCGGTAGGTGACAACGGGAGCCGTGGCAGAACCGTGGCGTGAACGCTGTGGTAGAGGTCCGGGCGACCGGGCCAGACGGTGGCGGCGGGGGCATTGGCCACGTCCAGCTCGTGTCTCCACGAGCCGTCCTCGGTCACGAGGTGGTCGACCGCGTAGTCCCACCACCTGCGGTAGTGGTCCTCGTACACGGGCTCGCCGGTGGCCTGCAGGAGGGCGGAGGCGGCGGAGAGGGCCTCGGCAAGAACCCAGTGCATCCGCTGCCGCACCACCGGCCGCCCGCTCCAGTCGGTGGTGTAGACGAAGCCGTCCGCACCGTCCACCGCCCAGCCGTCCGCGACCGCGCGGTCGAACAGCTGCCGAGCGCCCTCGACGAGTCGAGGCGACAGATCGCTGGAGAGCGCCGCCGCGACATGGAGCACAAGGCGGGCCCACTCCAGGCCGTGACCGACCGTGGCGCCGTACGGCTCGAACGGATGAGCCGGGTCGTCGCGGTGGTGCTCCAGCCGCGGCTGCCAGTCAGCATCGAAGTGCTCGGGGATCCGCCACTCGTTCTCGGCCGCCCAGCGGAGCACGTTCTCGGTGATGCGGAGTGCACGCTCGCGCCACCGCCCGTCACCCGTCGTGTCGGTGGCTGACAGCAACGCCTCGACGGCATGCATGTTGGCGTTGACCCCCCGGTAGTCACTCCCCTCTGTCCAGGAGCGGTCGAGGGCGTCACGGTGCATTCCGGTCGCGTCCTCCCAGAAGTGTTCGTCGAGGACCTCGAGTGCCTCGTCGAGCAGGTCCCGCGCACCCGGTAGGCCGGCTACCGTCGCACTGGACGACGCGAAGACGACGAACGCATGAGCGTAGGCGGCCTTCGTGTCGTCGACGCTGTTCCCTGGGCCGACGGAGGAGAACCACCCTCCATGGACAGGGTCCCGCAGCTGGCCGGTGAGGCCGCTCAGAGCCTGCCGTGCCAACGGCGCGCTTCCGGGGAGGCCGAGCAGGTGACCGAGGCTGTACACATGCAGCATGCGTGCTGTGATCCACGTGTGCACCGGCCGGGAGAGGTCAGGTCGGCCGTCGTCACCCAGGTAGCAGGCGCCGCCCGAGGGGTGCGGGAACGCGCGCGCGAAGAGCAGCTGGCGCTCCGTCTGGGTGCGGAGCCAGGCGACGTGGTCCGGCTGCTGGGTCCACCTCGACGACGAGGTGGGCGTCGATACGGTTTCCACTGCTCTTCTCCTCGGAGGAGGCGTACCCCACGGGTCGAGATGCCGACGTGGCCAGGACAAACCTAAGCCCTGGACGCCACCGTGAGGCGGCGTAGTCTGGCGCCGCAGAGCGCCGGGGACGACACGGAGGAGACGCGGTGGGCGACGACGGAAGGGTGTGGCCCCCGGTGGCGGAGCTCGCCGCCCAGGAGCAGGAGCTGCGCTGGCGAGGCTTCGACGAGGACGATGCCTGGCGTCTCGGCACCGCGCTGGTCGCTGCAGGCCGGGAACGACGGCTGCCGGTCGCCATCGACATCTCGCGGGCCGACCACCAGCTCTTCCACGCGGCGCTCGCCGGAAGCTCGCCCGACAATGACGCCTGGCTGGCGCGGAAGGCGCGGGTGGTCGGGCGCTTCCACAAGAGCTCGCTGCACGTCGGACAGCTCTGCCGTGATGCCGGGCGCACCCTCGAGGAGATGTTCCTGCTGCCCCCGGGGCAGTACGCCGCTCACGGTGGGGCCTTCCCGCTCACCGTCGTGGGTGTCGGTGTCGTCGGCTGCGTCGCCGTCTCCGGCCTGCCACAGCTGGAGGACCACGCGCTCGTGGTGGAGGTGCTCCGCGTCGTGCTGGGCCGGTGAGCCGCCGCCGTACGCGGAGGTGCTGAGGTCGGTCAGCCCGCTGCTACTTCAGGGCATGGCTGCGGAAGCGCTCCAGCTCGGACACGGGCAGACGTGTCCCAGCGACCCTGAGCAGGGAGACCACGTCCTGCGTACGCCGGTCGAGCCGTTCCGCGAGCACGAACGCCATGTCGGCCACGACCGCCGTGGCGAGGCGCTCGTGGCGGGCAAGGCGGCCCGGCACATCCTCCGCACGCCACTTGATCATGCGCACCCGGGTCTCCGCTCGGGCCGTGGCAGTGCGGGCAGCGGACGGCACGAAGATCGACAGCTCGCCGAGGACCGACCCCGGGCCGAGTGTCGCCAGGGACCGGCCGTGCTTCAGGATCTCGACACGTCCTTCGAGGATGGCTGCGACGCCGTCTGCAGGGTCCCCTTCCTCGAAGAGCGTCGATCCGGCCGCCGCGTCGAGCATGGTGACCTCGGAGGCCAGCTGCTCCGCGTCCTCGTCGACGACGAGTCGAAACGGGCAGACCTCCCGGATCGCTGCCGGTCGCTCCGCGCTCAAGCGTCTTCTCCGTGACTGTCGGTGGGATCGACGGGGACGATCCCGGGTCGCAGGTGCATGGTCGCTGGGCACCACCCTAGCCAGTCGCCAACGCGCCCGGCTGTGTCAGCGTGACTGGTGCGACGGCTTGCTCGTCGTCGCGACTACAACCGGTCAGGCCCTGCTGGTACCGTCCGTTCGCGGTGTCGTAGGAGGTCGCGGACGACGCGTCGAGGCGGCGAGGTCTCGCTGCCACGAGGGAGCGCAGGGCCGACAGGAGACGGTGGTGGGTCGGGCTCAGTCGAGGTTCGCCGAGCGGGCGTCGTGGCTGCTGCGGCTCCCGCTCGAGACGCCGACGATCCGGTTCGAGGACGAGCAGAGCGGATGCACGCTGTGGCTCAAGCTCGACTACCTGCTGCCGAGCGGCTGCACCAAGGACCGGATGGCGACCAGCATCGTGGCGTATGCGATCGCTTCAGGCGAGGTGTCCCCCACCACCGTCGTGGTCGAGGCGTCGAGCGGGTCGACCTCGATCGCGTTGAGCATGGTCTGTGCCACCGTCGGTGTCCCCTTCCGCGCCTACATGCCCAAGACGGTCAGTGGGGAGCGGGTCCTGATGATCCGCCGGCTGGGTGGCGAGGTGGTCCTCACTCCCGCTGGTGAGGGCATGGACGGGGCGGTCGCAGCCCTGGTCGGCGACTCAGGGGCGGAGGCGGACGTGTTCGCCGCCCGGCAGTTCGAGAATCCGCGCAACGTGGTGGCGCACCGGCACTCGACCGGGCCGGAGCTGATCAGACAGGTCGGCGTCCGGCTCGACGGCTTCGTCGCTGGTGTGGGCACAGGCGGCACCTTGATGGGCGTGGCGCACGCGCTGCGGGATCACGGCTACGACACGGCGATCGCTCAGGCAATGCCCACCGAGACCATCACGGCAGCGGGCGATCGGGAGGTCGTCGGAGGGATCCCGGGCATCGTCGAGGGGATGAGCAGACTGCTCGACCCTTCCGCCGTGGGACTGCAGGAGCCGGTGCTCGTCCCGGAGCCCGAGGCGATCGCGACAGCGCGCGAGTTCACTCGCCGCGGTCTGGGCGTCGGGCCGTCGAGCGGGCTCAACATCGCCGCAGCACGACGGCTTGCCGCCCGGCTCGGCCCCGGTCATCACGTCGGCACCATCCTCCCGGACCGCATGGAGCGGTACTTCTCGACTGCACTGTTCGACGACGTGGCAGCCGAGCTGTAGCGCGCTCGCCGTCGGAGAAGCCGGCTTCAGGGGCTCTCGTCCAGCAGCGAGGTGGAGAGCTCGCGCTCCGGCAGCACCTGGGTGAAGTACTCGATGCCGAACATCTCCCGGAGCATCGGGTCGGGGAACATCGTCGGGTCGATCGGATACTGCGTACGATGCGCGGCCGTCGCGCGGATCTTGTGGCCGACGAAGTCCGAGACGTCGATGCACGTGCTCACGTTCGCGTCCACCTCGTCGCCCGACGCAAGCACTCTGGTCAGGCGACGAGGTGTCTGCTCTGCGCCGCCGAGCGCGGGGACCTGCTCCGATGCTGAGAACGTCAGGCTCGTCACGTCGTCGACGGCAACCACGTGCGCGTTGCGGGGGCGGCCCGTCGCGATGCCCTGCTCACCGATGAACTCGCCCGGTCCCGACCGGTCGACCACGCGCACGCGCCCGTCCTCGCCCTCACGCCGAATCTCCACACGACCCGACAGCAGGAAGTACATCGTCGTCGCGGGCTCGCCCTGTTCGATGAGGTAGGAGGCGGACGGGAACCACTCGACATCCACGAGATCACCCGCGTAGCCGAGCGCGCTCGCCTCACGCGAGAAGACCCACAAGGCCCGCACGAAGTCCTGCTTGCCGTGGAAGCGGGTGGGCAGCTGGACGACCCACTGGGCCAGACGGTCGCGGAGCAGCATCCTGCTCCGCGGCGGACAGCAGTGGAAGAGTCGAACCGGCGTGGTGGACCGCATCTCGTAGCAGGCCTCAGTCACCGCTGCTCCGACGGCGATGTGGTCGGGGTGGCCGGAGAACCCATCGGGTGCGAACGTGACCACCACGTCGGGCCGGAGCTCGCTCAGCAGCTCCGACGCGAGCCGCACCAGAGTTCGGCGATCGACTCCGGCGAGCTCGCCGTCCACGTAGTCGAGGCATCTCGTCTCGGTGAGCCCCAGCTCCTTTCCGGCCGCACCGAGCTCCCTCTCCCGGACCTCCGTCAGGGTCGCCCGGGTAGCCGCGCTCGCATCCCTGATCTGCCCGGCTCCTCCCTTGGTGAGCGAGACCACCCGGACCTCGGCGCCAGCGCTCGCGTACTTGGCGAAGGTCCCTCCCGCACACAGCGTCTCGTCGTCGGGATGGGCGAACACTCCCAGCACGCGCAGAGATCCGGGGCTGCCAGCCTTCGCTGAGGGGTTGTGCGCCACGACCACCATCGACCCGCTCGTAGAGATATATGCCCTGACCCTGTAGCCCGAGATGACGCAGGGGTCGAGGGTAGTGGCGGTTCGAGCAAGGGTCGAGGTCGGCGACGCGTGCATGAGACGTGGTCAGATGCTGTACCGACCGCCCGGGTCAGCCCCGATCCGCGCTCCGCGACGTCAGAACGCCGAGGCGGTACGAGGTCGGCGGCGCAGTCCCAGCATGTGCGGCAGGCCGGCCCCGGCAACGGCCACGGTGCTGCCGAGGCGACTCACCAGGGATCTCTGCGGCAGGGGCGGCAAGGATCCAGGAAGCTGCCCCACGTCCACGAAGTACGACCGGACCGGGCCGATCCCTTCGAGCTCCTGGGCCACCTCGTGCGCGGGACCGGGCAGGGAGCCGCCAGCGGCGCTGTAGAGCTCCTCGGACAGCAGGAGGTACTCGGGGACGGTGACGGGGTTCTTCAGCATCCGGTGCACGTGGATGACGTCGATGCCGACGAGCTTGCGTCGCTGCCTGATGGTCTGGGTGGCGACCTCGCCGATGTGCGCGACGAACTTGAGGCGAAGGTTGTTCGCCTGCGCGCAGCTGGCGCACGGGCACAGGTTGGTCGCGACATTGTGCCGCTCGAGGTGGAACTCGCGGTGCATGGCCAACGCAGCCTGGAGGGCCCGGTCGACCGCTGCCGCGCTGCCCGATGAGTCCGCCTGCTGGGCCAGGAAGGCGGCGTCGCCTTCGATTTCGATCAGGTCGAAGTCGGGGACGGCGTCGATGACCTTCTCGAGGAGCCGGGAGGTGTTGACCTCGGCATGCGCGAGGCTCATGCGATGCGACCTCATGTAGTCGGTGTAGCCGCCGATGTCAGCGATGAGGAGGAGCGAGCGCCCAGACGTCATGCGGCAGGCTAGCAACACCCGGATGCTGGAGGTGGAGCCGAACAGGCGCCGCTGGTACGCTCGCCGGCGCACGGAGGCGACCCGTGGTCATCCGGGTGGTCGTTCCGGGTCCTCGCTGGGCGTGAAGCGGTCGAGCATCGAGTCGACCACCATTCCGGCCTCGCGGGCGCTCGGCGTGTAGCCGAGCACGACCGGCAGGAAGCGGTCGGAGCTCAGCGCCCTCAGTCCGAGCTCGCTGGTGGCCCGCACGGTGGCCGTCCGGCGGACCCGCCGCAGCAGGGCGATCTCGCCGAACCCCACGCCGGGTCCGAGCGTTGCCACCAGCTCCCCGTCCCCGATCACGTCGGCCTCCCCGGACTCGATCACGAAGAAGTGGTCACCGACATCGCCCTGGTGGAAGACGACGCTGCCGGCAGCCACGTCCACCGTCTCCAGGCCACGAGCGAGCTGCTCGATGGCAGGCAGGGGCAGGACGTTCAGCATGGGGACCCTGTGCAGCAGGTCGATGTCGTCGTCGCGGACGCCGATCGAGCGGTCCATCCCTCTCAGTCGCTGCCACGACGCCACGGCGAGGACCGGGCACACCATGCCGATGGCCACGAGCGCGGTGCGGACGCCGGCTCCGTCGACCACCAGCGAGGCGACGAGCGCTCCGATGCCGATCGACAGAGCGACCAGGCTCTCCAGCACCCCGAAGACCCGAGCCAGCACCTCGTCCGCGGCCAGCCGGGCCAGGAGCGTGAAACCTGCCAGGTCGATCAGCGAGTTCCCGACGCCGACACAGGCGAGCAGACCCAGCGCTGCGACCTGCTGGGGGAAGGCGCCGATCAGCGTGACCGGCACACCCCACAGGGCCACCCCGACGGCGAACCAGGCGCCGAGGCGCCGCGTGCCGACCAGCAAGGACGAGGCGAGTGCACCCACGACGGCACCCGCTCCGATGGCGGCGGTGAGGACACCGACGCCCGACTCGCCGGTCTCCAGCAGCTCGATGGCCACGACCACCGTCAGGACGGTCAGCGCCCCTCTGGTGAACGACTGTGCCACGGCCAGCCCCATGATGAGGGCCAGGTCGCGGTTGCCACTGACGACCCGGATGCCTTCGACGGCTGACCCCGCGAGGCTGGTGTCCGACGGGGCGGACGGCCGCGGCGGTGCGTCGTAGTCGAGTCGCAGCAACAGGACAGCAGCCCACGCCGAGGCGCCGGCCGCCACGGCGAACACCACGGTCACGTCGGCGAGCTCGAGCAGCAGCGCTGCCACCAGCGGACCCACCAGGGTGGCGGCGGCGTCCAGCAGTCCACGGACCACGTTGGCGCTCGCGAGCTCGTGCCCGCTCCGGCAGAGCGACGGGAGCAACGCCGAGTGCGCGGGTCGGTAGAGCGTGGCAGCGATGGTGGACAGCACGGCCAGCGCATACACGACCTGCGTGGGTCCGCCGACGCCGACGACGACGGCAGCCGCACCGGTGCTGACACCCCGAGCGGTGGACACCAGGATCAGCACCCGCTCCCGGCGGCCCCTGTCGGCCAGTGGCGCCAGCAGGGGAGCGGCGATCGCGGACGGGACCATGCGAAGGAGGCCCACCAGCCCGACGGCTGTGGCGCCGCCGTCCCGGTAGGCCACGATCCCCAGCCCCACCGTGAACGCCCACTCCGCGGTCCAGGCGCCCAGGAAGCTCAGCTGAGCCCGCCGCAGGTGACGGTTGCGGGCGTTGCTGACGAACGCTCCTGCCGCGTTGCCCAGCCGGCCGCGCAGTCCAGCCGCCGCACCCGCCACCGGGCGACCATACCGCCCACGTCAGTGGTCTTCCAGGGCAAAAGCGGAGGAAAGCCACCGCGCCCGGACCGGAGCGTGGCCATGCTGGTCTAGTTTCCGGTCGCTGCTGCGCCGAGGGGTGCCTTACACTTCGGGCAGTCGAACAAATCAGTTCGTCTGGAACCGACGCCCCGCGAACCCAGCCCTCGTTTCGGCATCGTCAGAAGTGGGACGACGCCATGCCGTTGGGCATCAGCCATCGGGTCGCAGCACACAGCTTCACCCTGTGCGTGGTCGGCGAGATCGACGTGGCCACGTGCGACGAGTTCCGCGTCGCCTTGCACCACGCCTGCGAGTACGCAGTCGATCGTGCTGTCGTGGTGGACCTCGACGCGGTGACCTTCATCGACGCCGGCGGCGTGGGTGCGCTGGTGGCGGCCGCGAACCATCTCCGGGGGCGCAGCAAGCGACTGACCGTGCGCACCGGGCAACCATCCGTCCTGCGGCTGCTGCGCGTGTGCCGGCTGCACAACAGGATGACGGTGAAGGGCACTTGCTCACGCGCCCGACGAAGCGGTGCTGGTGTCGAGCCGCCCAGGCTGCGCCCCGGTTCGACGACGGCGCCATCGTCACCCGCGACGCGACCGGAGCCGAACGGTGGCAGCACCGCGGATGGCCGGGTGGTGAAAGTCGAGTGCCGACGTCAGGGATCCGCACCGGAGCCGATCCTGCGCGCCTCTGAGGGGGTCGCGGGTGCCATCTCACAGTGGCAGACCGACAGCGCCCTGCGTCACCAAGCCATGGGCGTCCTCATCCAGCGGCATGGCGTTCCGGTCGGCGAGGCGGAAGCGGCGCTCGCCGAGCTTGCCGACGAGCTGGGCATCTCTGTGAGCGCCCTGGCGCGAGCGATCGTTGCGGACCTCAACCGTCGCTCCTAGCCAACGGTCGGCCGGCGCGCCCCGGCAGACCTGACCGTCGGTCCGGTCCGCCCCGGTACAGACAGGCAGCGTGCTCCGGTGTGCCACCGGGGCGCGTGGGTACGCCGGCACCCAGTGGACCGCTCGTGACCACCCGGGTGGGACGCGAACCGTCCCTGCCACAGGCGTGGAGGCAGGGACGGTTCTCCACGTTCGGCGCCCCTCTCCTCCCGGATCGAGCGGGCACCCCCCCTTTCCCGGACCCCTCGGGAGCTCACCCCAGCAGGGCGGCGACCACGAAGAGCGCCGGCACCGAGAGCACCGTGGTGACGAAGACCGAGTCCCTGGCGAGCACCTCGGCACGGCCGTACCTGGTGGCGAGCACGAAGATGTTCTGGGCAGCGGGCAGCGTGGACAGCACAGTGACGGCCAGCAGCCCCGGCTGGTCGAGCCCGAGGACGAACCGCCCCACGGCGTACGCGGCCGCCGGCTGCACGACCAGCTTGAGCACGGTGATCACGCCGATCTCGCCGACCGACGTGCTGGACCCCAGCGGCTTGGGACCGAGCCGGAGCGAGATGCCGTAGGCGATCAGCATCGAGGGCACGGCCATCCCTCCCACGAGCTCGAGCGGGTCCCGCACCGCGGGCGGGAGCTGGACACCGGTCACCGCGAGAGCCAGGCCCGCGAGCGACCCCACGGTCAGCGGGTTCGTCAGCGGCCGGGCCATCGCCCGCCCCACCGAGAACCGCTCGCCGGAGGCGGCGTGGTCCAAGAACGCCAGGGCCAGCGGCTGCAGCACCAGCAGCTGCATCAGCAGGGTGGGCGCCACCAGGGCCGCGTCGCCGAGAACGTACGACGCGATGGGGAGCCCGAGGTTGCCGGCGTTGACGTACGCCGAGCACAACGTGCCCACCACCGTCTCGGCGAGGTCCCGGCGCCACACCAGCCGGGCGGCGACGACGTAGAGCACCGACGCGACGAGCACGCCGGCCGCGGAGGCCGCGAGGTTGCCCGACAGCACCGCGTGCACGTCGGCCCGGCCCACGACGGTGACCATCAGCGCGGGGCTCGCGACGAAGAAGGCCAGCCGCGACAGCACCACCCGCGACGCGTCGTCGAGCACCCCGAGGTGCGCGAGCAGGGCGCCGAGGGCGATGACCACGCCGATGGTGGCGAACCCCTCGAGCACGGCCTGCACCCGGCTCCCTCCGTCGACGCGCCCTCATCCTCGCAGGCGCCGCGCGCCGGTCTGCCGCGGTGCCGCCAGGGGGCCGCCGCCCTCAGCGCGGCGGGGGGGTGGGGGTCTGCAGGTCGGGGGTGGGCAGCGGGCGGCCGTCCTGGTCCAGGTACGTCGCACCGGGCAGCCGGCCGCGCATCACGGCCACCGCCTCGGGGTTGGCGTCGACCAGCACGAACCGGCGACCCAGCGCGGTCGCCGCCGCGCCCGTCGTACCGCTCCCGGCGAAGAAGTCGAGCACCCAGTCCCCGGGCCGGGACGACGGGGCGAGCACCCGGCGCAGCACCCCCTCCGGCTTCTGGGTCGGGTAGCCGGTCTTCTCGCGTCCCGTGGGAGAGACGATCGTGTGCCACCACACGTCGGTCGGCAGCTTGCCGCGCGCCGCCTTGGCCGGTCCCACCAGCCCCGGCGCCAGGTAGGGCACCCGATCGATCTGCCCCTGGTCGAACAGGTGCGCCCCGACCTGCTTGACGTAGACCAGGATCGTGTCGTGCTTGGCCGGCCAGCGGTCCTTGGCGCGGCCACCGTAGTCGTAGGCCCAGATCACCTCGTTGAGGAAGTTGCCCCTGCCGAACACGTCGTCGAGCAGCACCTTGCAGTAGTGCGCCTCCCGCCAGTCCAGGTGCACGAAGAGCGTGCCGGACTCGGTGAGCAGCCTGCGGGCCTCCTCGAGCCGCGCGGCGAGGAACCCGGCGTAGTCCTCGAAGCTGTCCGGGTAGGACATCCTGGTGGTCTCGACGGTGGAGTAGCGGCGCCCGCCGAAGCCGGTCCGGTCACCTCGGTCGGCGTCCCCCGCGCGGCTGGTCCGCAGCGTACGGCGGTCCCGCCGGGCGCCGGTGTTGAACGGCGGGTCGATGTAGACCACCTGGAACGACGCGCTCGGCAGCCGGGGCAGGACCGCGGCGTTGTCCCCCTGCACGACGACGTCCCCGCTCGTGGACAGGTCCACGAGGGGCTCCGTGACCGGGTCGCCGGCGCTGTCGGGCACGGCCCCCATCCTGGCAGGGCCGGTGTGGTCTGATGGGTCGTGGCCATCGACTACACGCCGTCGCCGCGTCCGACGCTGGGCGTCGAGTGGGAGTTCGCGCTGGTCGACCGGACCACCCGGGACCTCGCCAACAGCGCCAGCGAGCTCTTCGACCGGGTGCGCTCCGCCCACGGGGAGCAGCCGCAGGTGCACAAGGAGCTGCTGCGCAACACCGTCGAGGTGGTCACCGGCGTGTGCGACACCACCGCCGAGGCGATGGCGGACCTGGCCGGCACCCTGAGGCTGGTGCGGCCGGTCGCCGAGGAGCTCGGCGTCGACCTGTACAGCGCCGGCACCCACCCCTTCGCCCAGTGGTCCACCCAGCTCCTCACGCCGGGGCACCGCTACGAGGAGCTGATCGCGCGCACCCAGTGGTGGGGCCGGCAGATGCTGATCTGGGGCGTGCACGTGCACGTCGGCCTGGCTCACCGCGACCAGGTGATGCCGGTCGTGTCCTCGCTGCTCAACCACTTCCCGCACCTGCAGGCGCTCTCGGCCTCCTCGCCGATGTGGTCGGGCACGGACACCGGCTACGCGAGCAACCGCGCGATGATGTTCCAGCAGCTCCCCACGGCCGGGCTGCCGTTCCAGTTCACCACCTGGGCGGAGTACGAGGCGTTCGTCGAGGACCACCTGCGCACCGGGGTCATCGAGTACCTCACCGACATCCGCTGGGACGTCCGGCCCTCACCGCGGCTCGGCACCGTCGAGGTGCGGATCTGCGACGGGATCTCCAACCTCCGGGAGCTGGCCGCGATCACCGCCCTGACCCACTGCCTCGTGGTCGACCTCGCCGACCGTCTCACCGCCGGCGAGACGCTGCCGAGCATGCCTCCGTGGCACGTGCAGGAGAACAAGTGGCGGGCGGCGCGCTACGGCCTGGAGGCGGAGATCATCCTGGACGCCTCCGGCACGGAACGCCTCGTCACCGACGACCTCGCGGACCTGCTGACCCGTCTCGAGCCGGTCGCCGCCCGCCTGGGCTGCGTGGACGAGCTGCGCTCCGTGGACGAGATCCCGCGCCGGGGCGCGTCGTACCAGCGTCAGCGGATGGTGACGCAGCGCACGTTCGGGGACCTGGTGGCCGTGGTGGACTCGGTGGTCCGCGAGCTGGACCTCGACTGAGCCCGCCGACGGTCCCGGCGGCCTGCGCCGGAAGGGGATTCCTCCCGGCCGTCGCCGGGTACGCCGTGGCCATGACCGAGATGAGCAGCAGCCCCGACACCGGCGACAGTGGCGAGCCGAACGAGTCCTACAACAGCTACAGCGTCGACGACGAGGACCAGCCGCAGAGCACCGGGGACAGCCTGGTCGACAACCGTGGTCTCGCAGAGCCGCTCGACGAGGGCTACTCCCCGCCGGAGAAGTGGTCCGTGGCCGAGGGGTACGGCAACACCCCGCTCGAGGAGGAGCTCGGCGAGACCCTCGACATGCGCCTGGCGCAGGAGGAGCCGGAGCCGGACCCCTACGAGCTGGCCGCCCAGGAGACCGAGGACGTGAGCGGTGAGGTCGGCTACCAGCGCGCAGGCCGGCTCGTGGACCCGAACCAGGGCTTCGGCCTGGACACCGAGAAGGACCTGGTCGGAGACGACGTGGGCATCGACGGCGCAGGCGCGAGCGCCGAGGAGGCGGCCGTCCACATCATCGACGACGACGCTCTCTGACAGAGACCACCGTCGGGCCGGCCCGGCCGGCTCGACGGGGCCGGGTGATCAGCGGGTGGGTGACCCGGCCTCCTGGCGCCCGCGCTCGCCGGAGTCGGTGAGCCGGGCCTCCTCAGCCGCCCGCGCCTCGAGCTCGGCGCGCCGGGTGGTCTCCAGCATCTCCCGGGTGGCCTCGTAGTCGCCCGGGCTGCTGACCAGGTCCGCGGCACCGCGCCGCAGCTGCTGCAGCGCTGCCCGGGCGTAGATCTGCTGCTCGGTCGCGGTGCGCTCCGAGCGTCCGCGGCCGAGGAAGCTCACCGTCCAGTGCAGCAGGGCGGCCAGGCGGTTCTTGAACCCGGTGAGGTAGACCAGGTGCACCCCGAGCCACATCGCCCAGGCCGGGAACCCGCTCAGCCGCATCTTGCCGACCAGGGCGACCGCGCCGAAGCGGGAGATGATGGCCATGCTGCCCTTGTCGAAGTACTTGAACGGCTTGGCGGGTGTCGGGTCGCCCGACAGCCTGCGCTTGATCTCCTTGCCGGCGTACTTCGCGCCCTGGATGGCGACCTGCGCCACTCCAGGGAGGTGGTCCAGGCTGATCATGTCGCCGACCACGAACACCTCGGGGTGCCCGGGCAGCGTCAGGTCCGGGTTGACGCCGACCCGGCCGGCGCGGTCCAGCGACGCGCCGCTCTGCGCGGCGAGGGTGTTCCCGAGCGGGTTCGCCTGCACCCCGGCGGCCCACACCTTGGTGGTCGCCTCGATGCGGCGGCGGGTGCCGTCCTTCTCCTGGACGTCGATGCCCCACTCGTCCACGTCGACGACCATCGCCCCGAGCTGCACCTCGACGCCCATGCCCTCCAGCACGGACTGGGCCTTGCGCCCCAGCTTCTCGCCGAACGGCGGAAGCACCTGCGGCGCGGCGTCGAGCAGGATCACCCGGGCGTGTCGGGTGTTGATCCGCCGGAAGTCCCTGCTCAGCGTGCGATGCGCGAGCTCGGCGATCTGGCCGGCCATCTCCACACCGGTGGGTCCGGCGCCCACGATGACGAAGGTCAGCAGGCGCTGGATCTCCTCCTCCGACTCGGCGATCTCGGCCATCTCGAAGGCGCCGAAGATCCGGCCCCGCAGCTCGAGCGCGTCGTCGATGCTCTTCATCCCCGGAGCGAACTCCGCGAACTGGTCGTTGCCGAAGTACGACTGCCCGGCCCCCGCGGCCACCAGGAGCGTGTCGTACGGCGTCACCCGGGTGCGGTTCAGCACCCGAGAGGTCACCGTCCTGGCCTCGAGGTCGACGTCGGTAACCTCGCCGAGGATGACGTTGGCGTTCTTCTGCCGGCTGAGGATCTCCCGGGTCGGCGGCGCGATCTCGCCCTCGGACAGGATGCCGGTGGCCACCTGGTAGAGCAGCGGCTGGAACAGATGGTGGGTGGTCCGCGCGATCATGGTGACGTCGGCGTCGGCGTCCTTCAGCTCCTGGGTGGCGAACAATCCACCGAAGCCGGACCCGATCACGACCACCCGGTGCCGCTCGGAGGGGCGGGGGCTCTGCGCGTTCGTCATGATGACCTCTCCCTGGCTGTCAGGGTGTGTGGACGATGTGCTGGCAACCGTACTGTCTGGCCGGCCTGGGCGGGACCCCGCTCCGCGCTCCCTGGCTCCTACCCAGCCGACGTTCACTCAGACAACGCTCGCTACGCCCGGCAGCATGCCGGCCACGTCATGGTGTCGCTCACACGCAGCGGGGAAGGATGGGGCGGTGAGCACCCCTTCGGCAGGCCACTCGAGCGGCCCGTGGCCGCACCACTCGACGGGCAGCGACGACAGGCACTTCGACCTGGTGGTGATCGGCACTGGCTCGGGCAACAGCATCGTCGACAAGCGCTTCGCGGGCCGCCGGGTGGCCATGGTGGAGCAGGGCTCCTTCGGCGGCACCTGCCTCAACGTCGGCTGCATCCCGACCAAGATGTTCGTCTACCCCGCCGACCTGGCTCTCGCCGCCCAGACGGCCCCCCGTCTCGGCGTGGACACCCGCTTCGACGGCGCGCACTGGCCGGAGATCCGCAACCGCGTCTTCGGGCGCATCGACCCGATCTCCACGAGCGGCCGCTCCTACCGGGCCGACGGCAGCCCGCACGTGACCCTGTTCGAGGGGCACGCCCGCTTCGTCGGCGAGCGCACCCTGACCATCACCTCGGGGGACGCGGCGACGCGACCCGGCCAGGGCGACCGGGAGGTGACGATCACCGGAGACCAGGTGGTGATCGCTGCCGGCGGCCGCCCGGTCGTGCCGGACGTCGAGGGGCTGCAGGAGGTCGGGTTCCACACCAGCGACACCGTGATGCGCATTGACGAGCTGCCGCAGCGGCTCCTGATCCTGGGCGGCGGCTACGTGGCCGCGGAGTTCGCGCACGTGTTCGGCTCGCTGGGCAGCCGGGTCACGATCGTGAACCGCTCGGCCGGCCTGCTCACCTCGCAGGACGAGGAGATCTCGCGTCGCTTCACCCAGCTCGGGCAGCGCCAGTGGGACGTCCACCTCGGCCGGCTGGTGGTCAAGGTCGAGCGGTACGACGGCGGGGTCCGCGCGCACCTCGACGACGGCGGCACGCTCGAGGCGGACGTGGTGCTCGTGGCCACCGGCCGCCGGTCGAACGCCGACCGGCTGGACGTGGGCCGCGGCGGCGTCGAGGTGGACGCCGACGACGTGATCGTCGTGGACGGGCACCAGCACACCAGCGCCGACGGGGTCTGGGCCCTCGGCGACGTCGCGAACCACGTCCAGCTCAAGCACGTGTCGAACTCCGAGGCCAGGGTCATCCAGCACAACCTGTTGCACCTCGACGACCCGGCGGCGTGGCTGCAGTCGCGTCGCGGCGCCGTACCCAGCGCGGTGTTCTCCTCGCCGCAGGTCGCCAGCGTGGGACTGACCGAGCGGGAGGCCGTCGCGCGGGGGGTGCGCTTCGTGACCGCCCGTCAGGAGTACGCCGGCACGGCGTACGGGTGGGCGATGGAGGACACGACGAGCTTCGCCAAGGTCCTCGCCGACCCGGACACGGGCATGGTGCTGGGCGCGCACATCATCGGACCGCAGGCCTCCAACCTGCTGCAGCCGCTGGTCCAGGCGATGTCCTTCGACCAGAGGGCGGGGGACGTGGCTCGCGGTCAGTACTGGATCCACCCCGCGCTCATGGAGGTGGTCGAGAACCTGCTGCTGGCTCTCCCCCAGCCGACCGGGGACCGGGGCTAGCCGGTCGCGGGTGCCTGCTGCTGCGTCGGCGCCTCGACCAGCTCCTGGCTGATCGTGCGCAGCCGGGGGTGCAGGTGGTCGGCGCGGCGGAAGAGGCCACGGCCGACCTTGCCCATCTGCCAGCGGATAGCGAGCCCCTCGGTCCGGTCCTCGAGCACCGCGATGCTGTTGTCGAACCACGGCCCGGCGAGGTAGGTCCAGGAGAACGGCGCGTTGGGGACTTTCGCCGAGCGGGAGAAGGCCTTGCCGATCGGGCCCGCGACGGCGTACGACAGCGCGGCCGTCGCGAACCGCATCCGGCGCTTGAGCGGGTTGCGGATCGGCGAGCAGACGGCCTGGATGATCCGGCTGCTCCCGGGCCGGCGCTCGCGCTGCACCTCCGCGAGGTAGGAGTGGTGCACGTCGCCGGACAGGAACGTCACCGTCTCGGGCGCCGCGCCACGCTTGCCGTCGGCCACCTCCTGCACCATCGAGGCGACCGCGTGGAACGACCCCTGGAAGGCGGCCCAGTGCTCCAGGTCCACGGTCTGTCGCACCTTCTCCCCGAGGGCGGCGGCCCGCCTGCCCCAGGCACCGGACGCCACCGCCTCGTTCCAGGCCTCCAGGTAGTGCATGCCCGCCGGCAGCAGGAACGGCAGCGACGTGCCGATCAGCAGGTGGCGGACGTCGCCGCGCAGCTGCCCGTCCAGCCAGCTGAGCTCCTTCTCGTCGAGGAGCTCCCGCCGGTCAGCCTCCAGCACCCGAGCGGCGCGTGAGTCCACCACCACCAGCCGGACGTCACCGAACTCCCGCGCATAGCTCCACCGGAACGACGACGGGTCGGCGTAGATCCGCTCCGCCCTCGCCACGAGGTCGCTGGTCACGTCGAGCTCGGGCTCCTCCGGTGGGTGGTTCACGACGCGTTGCCAGAGGTCGTCCTGGTCACGCTCCTGGGGGGACAGGTTCCCCAGGTGCTGGTAGATCCAGTAGGACGTGAGGCCGGCGACGATCCGCTCGTGCCACCAGCCGGTCTTCTCGATCTCCTGCTTCCACGCGTAGGAGGTGTTCCAGTCGTCGCGGACGTCGTGGTCGTCGAAGATCATGGAGCTGGGCAGGGTGGACAGCAGCCAGCGGTTGAGCGGGTCCCGCCACGCCAGCTGATAGAGGTACGTGTACTCCTCGAAGTCCTTGAGCTCCTCGCCGGGCGCGACGCTGATGTCGCGACGGGCCCGGATGAAGTCCTTCATCTCGTCGGTCGTCTCGTCGGCGTAGACCTGGTCGCCGAGGAAGAGCACGAGGTCGGGCCAGCGCATCGAGGAGTCGGTGGCCATCCGCAGCGCCAGGGCCCGCAGCGCGTCGACGCCGTGGCCGTCGTTGCCGGCCTTGTCGTGGCCGACGCTGGTGCGGCACGAGCCGAACGCCAGGCGCAGCGGCTTGCCCGGCCTGAGCGTGGGGATGACGCTGACCGGGTAGTCGCCCCCCTTGGCGTCCTGGTCCGCGTCGCGCTGCCCCTCCGGCAGCGGCCACACCGCAGTGCCGTCGAGCTCCACGGCGTACGGCGTGATGCTGCCCGGCGCCAGCCCGTCAGCCACCACCAGGGCGTAGTGGTGCCCATGCGCCGCGAAGGTGCGCGAGTGCCAGGAACGGTCGGAGCCGTCATCGGCCCGGACGGTCACCCGGGCGGCCTCCAGGGTCTTGACCCAGATGGTCGCCGAGGTCTCGTCGACGTACCTGATCAGCGGTCCCAGGACCAGCGGAGAAGTCACCACCTACCAGTTGTACCCGGTGCCGTTTCGCATCGCACTCGAATCGGGGCTTGCCGAGGGCGGGAACGGGGTAGAAAGCGCCGCATGGACCTGTCGACCCGGGCGGAGCGGACCGGACGCCGTGCCGACGACAGCACCGCCATGGACACGGCTGTCCGGGTCGGGCTGGTCTCCTACGGCCTCGTCCACCTGATCATCGCCTGGCTGGCGGTCCGCCTCGTCCTCGGCGACAGCAGCGGCAGCGCGTCCAGCCAGGGGGCCCTCCAGCAGCTGGCGAGCACCCCGGTGGGCCGGGTCTCGCTCTACGTGGTGGCGGGCGGCTTTCTCGCCCTGGTGCTGTGGCAGGGCCTCGAGGCGGTCTGGGGTCACCGCGACGAGGACGGCGGCAAGCGGACGCTGAAGCGGGTGGTGTCGGCCGCCAAGGTGGTGCTCTACGCGAGCCTCGCCTACTCCGCCGTGCGGACGGCCACCGGGTCCTCGTCCGGCAGCGGCGGCACCGACGGCCTCACCGCCCGGTTGATGCAGCTCCCCGGTGGGCCGCTGATCGTGGGTGCGGTCGGGGCCGGCGTCCTGGCCGTGGCCGGCTTCCTGGCCTACCGCGGGCTCGCCGAGAAGTTCCGCTCCAAGCTGGAGGTGGACGGACAGACCGGCAAGGACGGGCGCGCCTACGTCCTCTGCGGCAAGATCGGGTACGTCGGCAAGGCGGTGGCGCTGGCCATCGTGGGGGGACTGTTCCTCTACGCCGCCGTCACGGAGGACCCCCAGAAGTCCGGAGGGCTCGACGTCGCGCTGCACAAGCTGCTCGGGGAGCCCTTCGGCGGGCCGATGCTGCTGCTCGTCGCCCTCGGGTTCGCCTGCTACGGCGTGTTCTGCTTCGCCTGGGCGCGGCACCTGGACCGGGAGGGGTGAGCATGGCGCACGCCCGCGAGCTCGAGCCCGACCCGCGCTCGGTGCGCGACGCCCGCGCCTGGGTCGTCGAGCAGCTCTCCACGCTGGGCCGTCCCGATCTGGTGGACGCGGCGCGGCTGGCCGTCTCCGAGCTGGTCACCAACGCGATCCTGCACGGTGAGCCACCCATCTCGGTGCGGATCGGCGGCACCCCGGCGCACCCGCGGGTCGAGGTGCACGACCGCTCCACCGAGCCCCCGTCCGCGCGCGACATGCCCGACGAGGCGCGGCTGCTCGCGACCGTGGGCCGTGGGCTGGGGATCGTCGCGACGTACTCCACCGCCTGGGGCGCGGAGATGTCCCGCTCGGGCAAGGTGGTCTGGTTCGAGCCCGCACCGGAGGAGGCGGTCGCCGACGATGCCGCGCCCGCGCTCGGCGAGGTGTCGACGGCCGAGGAGCTCGTCGAGGCCGCGCTGCGCGCCGAGGCCGAGGCCGAGCAGCGGGTGACGATCTCCCTGCTGGGGATGCCGGCGCAGGTCTTCGCGCACATGCGCCTGCAGTACGAAGAGCTCCGCCGGGAGCTGCGGCTGCTCGCGCTGAGCCACGGCACGGAGTACCCCTTCGCGCAGCGGCTCGCCGAGCTCACCACCCGGGTGGAGCGCGAGCGCCACCACTCGTCGGGGGCCGACCGCCTCAGCGCGGCGATCACCCATGGGGTGGATCGCGTCGACGTGGTGTACGACGTCCCGGCGTCGTCGCCGGCCACCATGGCGCGGCTGCGCGACGTGCTCGACGAGGCCGACGAGTTCTGCCGCGAGCAGCAGCTTCTCGTGGCGCCGCCGACGCCGCAGATGGTGGCCCTGCGCTCGTGGTACCTCGGCGAGTTCGAGCGCCAGGGCCGGGGAGAGGACCCGTTGCCCTGGACGGGTGGCTACACCGTCGAGGACGCCGTGCAGTGACACCCTCGCCGCTGCGGGCCCCGGCCGTGGCGGCGGTGGCCGTGGGGGGCGCGCTCGGTGCCGTGCTGCGGCACCTGCTCTGCTCCGCCTTCCCCGACAGCGCCGGTGACTTCCCGTGGACGGTCTTCACGGTCAACGTGGTCGGGTGCGCGCTGCTGGCGCTCCTGCCGGCGGTCGCGGTGGTCCGGCGGCGGCCCCTGCTCACGCCGCTGCTGGGCACCGGCGTGCTCGGCGGCTTCACCACGATGTCGACCTACGGCGAGCAGTCCCGGGCGCTGGCCGCCGGCGGGCACCCGGTGCTGGCGGGCGCCTACGTCGGGGGCACTCTGGCCGCGGCGCTCACCGCGGTGATGCTCGCCGGCCGCGTGGCCGACCGGCTCCGGCCGCGCGACGCCGCGCAGGAGGACCGGTGAGCATGATCCTGGTGGCGGTGGGTGCGGCGGTCGGCGCGCCGCTGCGGTACCTCGCCGCGTCCCTGCTCGACGCCCGGCTGCCGTGGGGCACGCTCGCCGTCAACTGGGCGGGCAGCTTCCTGCTCGGGTGCTTCTCCGGGCTGGGGCTGTCCGGAGCCGCCATGGCGCTGCTCGGCACCGGCTTCTGCGGCGGCCTCACGACGTACTCCGCCTTCGCGGTCCAGACCCGCGACCTCGGTCCCCGGCGGGGTGCGCTCAACGTCGTGCTCACGGTGGTCCCCGTCGTGCTCTTGTGCAGCGCGGGCTTCGCCGTGGGCGCCGGCGCGTGATCGTGCCGCCCTGCTGTCACCCGTAGCCGAGCTCGTCGAGCCGCTCGTCGTCGATGCCGAAGTGGTGGGCGATCTCGTGGACCACGGTGACCCGCACCTCCGAGACCACCTGCTCCTCGGTGTCGCACATGGCCAGCGTGGGGTTGCGGAAGATCGTGATCCGGTCCGGGAGGGTCATGGTGTAGCCGTCGCCGCGGTCGGTCAGTGGTGTCCCGTCGTACACCCCGAGCAGGTTCTTGTCGCTCGCCGGCGGCTCGTCCTCGACCAGCACCACGCAGTTGTCCATCAGCGTGGCGACGTCGGCGGGCACCTCGTCGAGGGCCGCGGTGACGAGCTCCTCGAAGCGCCCTCGGGACATCTCGATCACCGTCTCCTCACCAGGTCATTGTGCCCGGCGGGGAGCGTCGACCGGGGTCGCGGACCGGATTGTGTGCCGCTGCGACCCGGCCCTATGCTGGGGCCGTCCCCGACGGCCGGCGTGCCCGACGGCCCCTTCCAGGGGAGCTGCCCCCATCGTCTAGCGGCCCAGGACCCCGCCCTTTCACGGCGGTAGCACGGGTTCGAATCCCGTTGGGGGTGCGGCTGGATTCGGAGTCGTAGCGGTGGATGGGTTAGCCTTTCCCCGGCTCGGCACGAGCGAGCACACCAGGCCCCGTAGCGCAGTTGGTTAGCGCGCCGCCCTGTCACGGCGGAGGCCGCGGGTTCGAGTCCCGTCGGGGTCGCCAGCGACCGGTCCAGCACCTCTGGACCGGTCGTCGAGGGCAGGTAGCTCAGTTGGTACGAGCGTCCGCCTGAAAAGTGGAAGGTCGGCGGTTCGACCCCGCCCCTGCCCACCACTGAAACCGCAGGTCAGAGGACTCCTCTGGCCTGCGGTTTCGCATATCCGGACCCGTTGACCGCAGTAGTTGACCGCATCCGGTCATCCCAGCCGCTCCCCGAGCCGGCTCAGCGCTGTCCGCTTCTCCTCCAGGGAGGCATGGGCCTAGATGTTCATGGTCACGTCGATGGCGCTGTGCCCGACAATCTGCTGCACCCCGTGCGGCGGCGCCCCCTCGGCCAGCGGCTGGTTGTCGGGAGGCAGCGGGGCGTGTGGTTGCCGAACTGGTTGTCCACAGCCCCTCTCACGCCGCGTCGGGCCCGGCACGGGCCGCCGCCTGCTGCTTCGCCCGCTCGTACTCGCGGCGCCAGCGGTGGGCTTCCCGGACGGCTGACATGACGACGGTGATGTAGTCGCGGTCGGCGACGGGGATGTTCGTCCCACACGAACCGGGGGTGGCCCGTCGGCGGCGAGGGTGTCGGCGGCCATCCGGTCCGCGGCCGGTGCCTCGATCCCGGCCTCTTCGAGGACGGCTCGGACGACGGCGGCCCGGTCGGCCCGGTGCTCGGTCAGGGTCTTGCCGGACCAGGCGCGGGAGATCTGGACGCGGCGGCCGCCGAGGCCGAGGTGGTCTCGCCGATGTGCCTTCGAGGGGCACCCGAGTGCGGGGCCGGCGTCCTTGGGCTGGATCACGTACCGGAGCCAGTCGAAGCACTCCGGATTGCATGGCAGCACCTGCAGCTGCGCGTGGAGCCTGTCGATGTGCTCCTCCTGGGCGGGGTCGACCGGGACGCCGTCGGGTGCGGTGTCGGTGTCGGCGACGTCCTTGGTGAGGTGCTTGGTCAGGTACCGGCTCGCCCGGTCCGCGTCCGGTGAGGGTGCGATGATCCCGGCGATGTCGACCTGGGTCCCGAACAGCATCACCACCGCCGGCTTGGCGTCCGGGTCCTCGTCGAGGTGGTCGAGCGCCTTCTCCCACGTGGGCAGCGGCATCCAGGTGTCCGGGCACCGGTAGGTCTCTGCCTGCTGGTCCCACCACGGGAACTCGTCGGTGTAGACGGGCTCGTCGAAGGGCGGCCACCACAGCTGCAGGTAGGTCGCTTTGGTGACTGCCCGGATGGTGGCGCGGGGGATGGCGCCGCGGATCGCGAGGTGGATGTGGGGAGCGAGGCGGCGTTGGGGTTCGATGGCGCCGAAGTACTGCACCTTGTAGCCAGCGCACCGGCGGAGGTTCTGCATCCACCGGTCGAACAGCCGCGGGAAGAACATCCCTCCACCGCGGCCCGCCGATAGTCATAGGTCGCCGGGTCGACGGGTGCACCCGCGCCAGGGACGTGGGCGCCTTTCCGGCCCGGGACCACCTTCCCGTAGGACCCGAGTGTGAGGGTGACGAACATCGACGGCCGGTAGGTGATCCCGTTCGGTGCCGTGAACGCCCGCCCCACCGACCGGTTCTCCTGCGGCACCCGAGGCAGGTCCACCGCATCCGTGCGCCGACGGGTGGACCGCACCCGCCGATCCGGGCCACCGTCCCCGTCGCCCGGGTCGCCGTCCGGGTCGTCGCTGTCCGGCCCCTCGCCGAGCACCTCGTCTCCCACCGAACCCGCCAGGCCGTCGTCGTCGGCCGACGCCTCGTCGAGGGGGTCCTCCTCGAGGTGCCAGCCTTCGGCGCGCTGCTGCATCCGCAACCGCCGGGCGCGCTGCGCGCACGGTGGGCACTTCGCCTCGCGGGTGGAGCCGCAGCGGATCACACCGGTCGCACTGCCGGTCTCCTTGTCGGTGACCTGCCGCAGGAGCGGCCGCACACACACCCCGGCGTCCGCGGCGTAGTCCCGAACCACCCCAGCGGTCAGCACCGGATCAGCCGCTGCGGTGTTGGTGTTCACGCCGCCTCCACAGACGCCGTCGACTCGACGCCCAGCAGCTCGACGGTCGCCGAGGCATGCGCTTCGTTCCGGGACCGACTCACCGGTCAGCATCGCGGCGTCAACGGCGGATTAGCCCTTCTTGACAACACCGTTGGTGGCGATTTTCTCCCCCGGCCGAACCACGAACCTCATGCCCACTGTCAGCCGATCGGTGGGAACCCACTCCTCGACGGGTTCGTGTGGTCCGTCACGGAGCACGGTCACGTCCTTGGCGCCGAGATGGAGCAGGGCCCGCAGCTCAGCACCGGCACAGCGCTCGTAGATCGACCAGCCGAGCGCGGCGATGGTGCCGAGCGAGCTCAGGGTGTCCATGGTTGAGGTGCCGTGGCGGAGGTTGACCCAGGCGGCGCGGTGGAAGGGCCACGCGCCCCAGACGACCACCGGCGCCGCCAAGGGCAGCGAGAGGCACTGCCAGTAGGTGAACTGCGGAGCCGGGACCATGGCCATGGCGATGACCGGCACCGTTTGGGCCGCTGAAATCAGGAGCCGTTGGCGCAGACTCCGGGTGGGGTCTGCAGGTGCTAGTTCCTCGCCGTCGCCGTCAGCGTTGGCTCCCTTGGGCAAGCGTGGCGTGGTACCCAGCCTGTTCGACGGTGGCGAGCAGCTCCTCGGGGCCGAGGCCTTCGGGGTAGGTGACTTCGGGGTAGGTGACCTTGGCCTTCTCGGTTGCGTAGTTCACCGTCGCGGTGACGCCGTCGAGCTTGCGCTCGATGCGATTCGCGCAAGAGGCACAGGTCACCCATTGATGTCCAGCTCGATGGCGCTCGTGGCCGCCGGCATCGAGCCGGTGGGCTCCGTACTTGAACTCATCCTGGTCCTCCCTCTGATACGTGCTGCGGTGCTCGGTGGTAGCGGTCCTCGTCAGTGCCCGCCGTGTTCGCTGTGGGCGGGGGCCTCGGCCGGGGCCTTGGCTCGTGAAGTCGGAGCCGACGACGCGGACTGCGCCGACGCGCCCTCTCCGGCGTTCACAGTGAAGGCTGCCGTGCGCACCACGCCGTCGTGCTTGAAGTCGAGATACAGGTGGTAGGTGCTCGGGCTGGGCACGGCGGCGTAGAACACCACCTCTGGTCCGGGCTTGGTCACTCCGTCGTCGGGGGTCCCGTCGGGGTGGACGTGCAGGTAGGCCAGGTCACCAGAGCGCAGGGCCACGAGGTGGCCGTAGGCGTCAAGGTAGGGCTGCAGGTCGGTGACCGGCTTGCCGTTGCGCGTGACAGACAGTGTGAGCTTCGCATCGGAGCCTTCCTTGAGGTCACCGTCCAAGGTGACGGTGTATCCGTCGACCTCAGCGGTTCGCACCTGGCCCCGCTCGGTAGCGGGCTGATATTCGCCGGTGACGGCAAGGTCTGCACCCAGCGTCAGCGCTTCGGCGTTGGCCGCCTTGAAGTCGGCGAACAGGCGCCACTGGCCGCCGGTGAGGTCGATTTTGGCGGACCACACACCGGTCCGAGCGAGTTCGGGGTGGACGTGCTGAAACCCGGTGAAGTCGCGCCTGACCGCGATCAGGTGCAGCTGCTTCTCATGCTCGGTCTCATACGTCGTGACCAGGCGACCGTCCGGGCCGGTAATGGTGAATTTCACCGGTACGGCTTTGCCGGGGGTGGCCTGTGGGTTGTCAAGGCTCAGGGTGTAGCCGCTCTGCGACATCATCAGTCCTCCTGGAAGTTCTGCCATCTCGCCGGAGACACCTTGGGGTGACTCGGACTCGTCGGCGACGCCGTGAGCGTCGTGCGCCACGGCAGCTGGTTCGTTGCTCGGGCCTAGGACCCGTCCGGCGCCGAGGGCCACCGCAAACACGGCGGCGATGGCGACGACGAACGCGGCGACCCGGGTGGCGGTGTTCATGCCACGTGGTAGCCGGCCTCTTCGACCGCGGCCTCAACGGCGGCGCGATCGACGGGCTCAGCGCTAGTGATGGTGACGGTCCCGGACTCGAGGACCACCTCGACGTTCTCGACGCCGGGGATCTCCTGAACCTCCTCCGTCACGGAGGACACGCAGTGGCCGCACGTCATGCCGGTCACGGTGTAGGTGCTGGTCCGAGTCATTGATTTTACCTTTCGAGGTTGTGAGTTGTGGGTCGTAGTCGATTCAGGATCGGACGAGGCGGGCGATGGCGTCGGAGGCTTCCTTGAGCTTGATGTCGGCCTCACCGCCGCCCTCGCGCGCCGCGTCCACGACGCAATGGGCCATGTGCTCATCGAGCAGGCCGAGCGCGACCGACTGAAGCGCCTTCGTCATGGCCGAGACCTGGGTCAAGATGTCGATGCAGTACTGCTCCTCCTCCACCATCCGCTGGAGGCCGCGCGCCTGGCCCTCGATGCGGCGCAGCCGTTTGAGGTAGTCGTCCTTGGTGTTGTTGTGGATGTAGCTGTGTTGATGCTCGGCTGCCGGGTCCATCTCAGTCATCGCGATGCCTTCCAGGTGTTCTGCTCTTGACACTCAGTACTATACCCCCCTATGGTATCTGTCAAGCCCCGATCCAGCCCCTCAAATTCGTGGATCCCAGAGAAGGGACACCAACATGAACCCGCGCAACGCCATGGCGGCCAACGCCACCCTGCACTGCCTCACAGGCTGTGCCATCGGAGAGATCGCCGGCCTCATGATCGGTACCGCTCTCGGCCTCAGCACCGGGGTGACCATCGCGCTTGCCGTCGGGTTGGCGTTCCTGTTCGGCTACGCCCTCTCGACGCTGCCGCTGATGCAGGCAGGTCTGAAGTTCTTCGCGGCACTCAGCGTCGTCTTCGCCGCC
>DASQDP010000048.1:0-5888 GCA_035634095.1 Nocardioidaceae bacterium
CTCGACCCAGGCACCCCAGCCGACCGGTACGGCGACGTACTGCTTGCCCTCGATGCTGTAGGTGCTCGGGCTGCTGTGGTGGCCGCTGCCGCAGTTGAACTGCCACAGCAGGTCGCCGCTGCGGGCGTCGAGCGCGATGAACTTCCCGGACGGCGTGCCGGCGAACACCAGGTCGCCGGCCGTGGCCAGCACCGACGCGCACATCGGCAGGTCGTTGCGCCAGCGCCACACCTCCTCGCCGGACGCGTTGAACGCCGTCACCGACCCGGCCATGTCCTGGGCGTCCACGGTGACCGCCGCACCCCAGTACGGGATGCTCTCCTTGAACTCCCGGCGCCGGCGGGCGACCTTCGCACCGGTGTCCTGGACCGGCACGTAGAACAGGCCGGTCCGCTGGCTGGACGCCGCGTGCGTCCACTCCTTGGCCCCGGCAGGCCCGGGGTGGAAGTGGACCTCCTCCCCCTCTGCCTCCGGGTAGATCCTCGCCGTCACCTGGCCGTCCGGGGTGATCTCGCCCCAGGTGATCCGGTCGACGAACGGGAAGATCCGCACCCGCTCGCCGTTGGTGCGGTCGAGGACGAAGCAGTAGCCGTTCTTGTCGAAGTGGGCCAGGAGCTTGCGCCCGTCCTGCTCGAACAGGATGCACTCCATGTTCGAGTCGTAGTCCCACAGGTCGTGCGGCGTGCACTGGTAGTGCCAGCGGATCTCCCCGGTGTCGGCGTCCACCGCGATCACGCTGTCGGTGTACAGGTTGTCGCCCGGGCGGACCTCGCCGTCGAAGTCGGGCGCCGGGTTGCCGGTCCCCCAGTACAGGAGGTTGGTGTCCGGGTCGAAGGTGCCGGTGATCCAGCAGTTGCCCCCGCCCCGCGCCCAGGCCTCACCCTCGGCGGGCCAGGTCTCCGACCCCGGCTCGCCGGGCTTCGGGATCGTGTAGCAGCGCCAGACCCGCTCGCCGGTCTCGAGGTCGTAGGCGTCGAGGTGACCGCGCACCCCGAACTCCCCGCCGGAGCTCCCGACGACGACCCTGTCCTTCACGACCAGCGGGGCGACCGTGAGGCTCTCTCCGGCGCGGACGTCTCCGCTCGTCACGTCCCACAGGCACTCGCCCGTGGTGGCGTCGAGCGCCAGCACGTGGGCGTTCAGGGTGCAGACGAACACCTTGCCGTGGGCGACGGCGACCCCGCGGTTGACGTTGCCGCAGCACAGCGAGGTGTCGAACGGGATCGCGTGCTTGTACTGCCACAGCAGTTGCCCGGTCTTGGCGTCGAGCGCCCAGACCCAGCCGTCCCACCCGGAGACGTACATGACGCCCTCGACGACGATCGGGCAGGTCTCGAAGGCGTAGGTGGACTGGCCGGCGTGCAGGCCCTGGGGGGAGAAGCTGAACACCCAGGCCAGGGACATGCGCTGGACGTTCTGCGTGTCGATCTCGTCCAGCGGGCTGTACCGCTGCCCGTCGTAGGCGCCGTAGTAGGTGAGCCAGTTCTGCGGTTCCGAGCGGGCGTCGAGGATGCGCTCGTAGGTGACGTCCTGCGCCACCGGTGGGGCGGTGCCCGTCGCGGTCGTCAGGGAGCCGAAGTCGACCGGGGGCGGGGCCTGTCGGTACTCGGTGGTGGTCATCGACTGCTCCTGTCTACGGTCGGGGCTGCGGCGGGCGGTCGAGGCGGGCCGACGCCGGGACGTCGCCCATGACGACGATCGCGCCGATCAGGCCTCGGCCCTCGTCGTTGCCGATGTTGGAGCTGAACCAGTACTGGCCCGGGCCGTCGAGGGTGACGTGGATGGTTCCTCGGGAGTAGTTGGGCAGCCACATCCACTGGCTGTCACCGTTGCTCGGCACCAGTGCGCAGTGGGTGTTCTGGTCGTCGTTGACGAACTCGATGTCGAGTTCGCCGCCGTGGGGCAGGACGAGGATCGAGGGGTCCCAGACCAGTTGGTCGGGGACGATGTGGACCTCGGCGGTCATCCGGCCGTCCGGCCCCTCCTCGGCTCGGGCGATGTTCCCGGTCGCCAGCAACCGGCCCAGCATCCCGACGTTCTGCTTGTCCAACCCGAACTGGCGCACCAGCTCGGATCGGTCCGGCGTGAGGGTCGCCACGGACCCCACCTCCTCGTGGGTCTTCGGATCCAAGGGGCTGCCGTGGTCTCTCCCGTGCCCCGCGACGGTCGCGTCCGGGCGGGAGGCGAGCCGGCATCACTCGCGCGGTCGGCTCGTGGTGCCAGTGGCGCCTCCTCCCGGACGGCCGCTCCTCGCGTCCCCCGTCGCCGCGCCCGACGTCGTTGGAACACCGTCCGCCGGTGGCTAGCCTCGGGGTCAGGCGACCGCTGAACGATCCTGGGACGCTCGCTCCCCCGAGCCCAAGGGCAACTGGATGAACGGCGCGAAAGAGCCGACGACCGGCGCGCTCCCCGCGACGAACGGGGCCGCGCTCTCCGACGAGGGCCTCGGACGGATCGCCGCGGCGCGGGAACGGTTCGCTGCCGGCGCCGACAGCGTCCACGGCGTCCGCCCCGAGATCCTCGTGTCGTGGTACCGGTGCCGCGAGGAGTACGAGGTCAGCCCGCACCTGGCACGCGCGCCCGCCGCCGCGGAGGGGACCGCGCACTCGATCGAGGCCGGCGTGGTGTTCGCCGAGCTCGGCGGCCTGGCCGCCGGGGCGGCACGGGAGGTCGACGACGTCGACGGCCTGGTCACCGTCAGCGACGGCGACGGGCGCGTCCTGGCGTCCTGGGGCAGCCGGCGCGTGCTCGACCTGGCCGCGGACAGCAACCTCGCCCCCTGGTCGGCCTGGTCGGAGCGCGCGAGCGGCACCAACGGCCTGGGCACCGCCCTGGAGAACCAGCACCCCGTCCTGGTCCGGGGGCCGGAGCACTGGTGCCAGGGGTTCGACTCCTGGATGAGCGCCGGCGTCGCGGTGCGCGACGTCGTCACCCGCGACGCGCTGGGCGCCCTCGAGGTCTCGAGCTGGACGACGCCGCTGCCCGACGCCGTCCTGCCGTGGCTGCGCGCGGCCGCAGCGACCACCGAGGCCAAGCTCCGGCAGCGGGCGCGACACACCGGCACGCTGCTCGCGGCCGCCCTCGCCGATGCCCGCGAGGCGCCGGGGACGCCGCTGGCCGCGGTGGACACGGTCGGGAAGGTCGTCGTGGCGAACCCCGAGGCCGCCGTCCTGCTCGGCACACCGGCGGACGCCCCGGCCCACGCACCGTCGGACCGGTGGATGCCGCAGGTCCCCGCCCTGCTGCAGCTGGCCCGGCGCGCGACCGTCCGTGCCCGCCAGGAGCCCGGGTGGAGCGGGTCGACGCTGCTCTACGTCCCCTTCCTCGACCAGCCCCTCTCGGTCGCCGTCCGGCCCGTGTTCGACGGGTCGCAGGTGATCGGCGCGCTGCTGGCCTTCGGGTCGACCGAGGGCCCCGGCTCCCCGGAGCTCCTCGACGACCGCGATCCCGGCCCGCCCGCTCCCCACCCACTCCCCGACCGGGTCATCGCCCTCCGGGACGACCGGTGGGTCCTCCTCGACCCCCGCGAGATCCGGTACGCGGAGACCGACCACGACAACGTCTGGCTGGTGACCGACCAGGGGCGGCTGCTGGCCGCCGTCCGGGGCCTCGAGCGCCTCGAGCAGGAACTCGGCGGCCGGGGGTTCCTGCGGGTCCACCGCCGCTTCCTCGTCAACCTGGGCCGGGTGCGGGAGATCGAGCACGGGTTCAAGGGCGCGCTGTACCTCGCCACCGGCACCCGCAGCCACGAGACCGTGCCGGTCGCCCGCAGGCACGTGCCGCAGGTCCGCCAGGCGCTCGGTCTGTAGGCGGGATGGGCATCCCGGACGCGTCAGCACTCCGGACGGCACGCACCCTGTTGCGCCACCACCCGCTCGTAGACGGCCACAACGACCTGCCGTGGGCCCTCCGCAAGCGGTTCGGCGCCGACCTGGACCGGGTCGACCTCGCCACCCCGGTGGCGGGGACGCACACCGACATCCCGAGGCTGCGGCGCGGCGGGGTCGGTGCCCAGTTCTGGTCGGTCTACGTCCCGGGCGCACTGCAGGGCGACGCGGCGGTCGCCACCACCCTGGAACAGATCGACCTCGTGCACCGGATGATCCGCGCGCACCCGGACGACCTGGAGCTCGCGCTCGGCGCCGAGGACGTGGAGGCCGCGTTCGCCCGCGGCCGGGTCGCCTCGCTGCTGGGCGCCGAGGGCGGCCACTCCATCGCCAACTCCCTCGGGGTGCTCCGCGCACTGCACGGGCTCGGCGTCCGGTACCTGACCCTCACGCACAACGTCAACGTGCCGTGGGCCGACGCGGCGACCGACGTCCCCGCCGTCGGTGGGCTGAGCGCGTTCGGACGCGAGGTCGTGTACGAGATGCACCGGCTCGGGATGCTGGTCGACCTGTCCCACGTGGCCGCCAGCACGGCGAGCGACGTCCTGGGGGTCGCGGAGGCGCCGGTCCTCTTCTCCCACTCGGGGGCCCGTGCGGTCTGCGACCACCCGCGCAACGTCCCCGACGACCTGCTGCGCCGGCTGGCCACCAACGGCGGCGTGTGCATGGTGACGTTCGTGCCGGACTTCGTGTCGCCGCGGTGCCGCGCGTGGGCTCTCGGGCTCCGGGCCGAGGTGGAGCGCCGGGGGCTCGACCCGAGGGACGCCGGGGTCCGCGCTGCGGTGGGCGCCGAGTACGCAGCCGAGCGCCCCCGCCCGCGGGCGAGCCTCGCCGAGGTGGCCGACCACGTCGAGCACGTGCGGGCGGTGGCCGGCATCGACCACGTCGGCCTCGGTGGGGACTACGACGGGAGCGACGACGTCCCCGACGGCCTGGAGGACGTGGCCTGCTATCCCGCGCTCGTCGCGGAGCTGCTCGGCCGGGGGTGGAGCGAGGACGAGTGCGTCCGGCTGGTCGGCGGGAACGTCCTGCGGGTGCTCCGGGTGGCCGAGGCCGTGTCGCACTCCTCGACCGCCCGACGGGGTCCATCGACGGCGCGGATCGAGGACCTCGACCGGCTCCCTGCGAGACTGGGCACGTGACCGGGCAGCAGGAGGGCCGGCAGGCGCACACCGTCCTCGCGTCGGCCGACGTCCGGGGGTTCACCTCGCTGCGGCACGGCGCGTCGCCGCGGGCGGAGCGGTACGCGCTGGGCCGCCGGTTGCGCGAGCACACGCCGCGTTCCGCGCTGGGCGACTGGACCCCGCCCCCGGACCGCCCGGACGTCGCGGACCAGGTGGTCCGGTCGCACGAGGGCCGCCTGGACTGGCTGGTCCCCGTGCGCGTGGGGCGGATGATCGCCTCCCCGTACGCCTTCCTGCGGGGCGCGGCCAACGTGCACGCCACCGACTTCGCCGGGCTGCCGGCCACGGGGATCACCCCGGTCGTGTGCGGCGACGCCCACCTCGGCAACTTCGGGTTCTACGCCTCGCCGGAGCGTGACCTCGTCTTCGACTGCAACGACTTCGACGAGGCGCACCCCGGGGCCTGGGAGTGGGACCTGCGCCGGCTGACCAGCAGCGTCTGGGTGGCCGGGCGGCAGAACGGGTCGTCGGAGCGGTCGTGCTGCGAGGCCGTGGCACGGTGCGTCGAGGAGTACCGCGTGCAGATCGCGGCGCTGGCCGAGCAGCCGCTGCTCGCCCGCTCCTACGAGCGGCTGGACGTCGACCGGATGCTGCAGACGGCGCCCCACTCGGGCCTGCGCAGGGAGATCGAGGCGTCGGCCCGCCGCGCCCGCAGGCGCACCAGCGACCGTGCACTGCCCCGGATCACCGAGCAGCGCGAGGGCGTGCGGCGAGTCGTGACCGAGCCGCCGCTGATCACCCGACCGCAGCCGGCCGAGGCCGAGCAGCTGGCCGAGGCGCTGGACGACTACCTGACCACGCTGCCGCCGCACTGGGC